>CAVSGB010000340.1:0-18510 GCA_963726845.1 uncultured Bacteroidota bacterium
GATGTATTGCTATCATCCAGGGGGTGCCGATTATCCGTACACCTTGTACAGGTAGGTTAGAGGTTGAGTATTATCGAGAGCAATTGAAAACGGGGCAGATGGGTATTGATTGCAGGATGCCTGAAGGAGGTGCCACTTTATTGACGGCAACCTGTATGCTAAAGAGCGTGTGAATGCTATCCGAAATATGCTTGAAGAGTGCGGTATTGAGAAAGAACGTTTACGATGGTGAATATTTCAGCAAGCTATGGCTAAAAACCTGGTAGATGTGATTAATGAAATGGTTGGCACTATAAAACAATTAGGGCCAAATCCTATAAATAAGAAAGAAACAGCTATTAAGAATTAGGTGTTAGGTATTGGCTATTATAAACTAAAACCCAACGCCCAAAACCAATTGAAATATAATAATGAATTAATACAAATTACTTAACAAACTAATAGGAGAGTCAACAATGATAGTTGCCCAGAGAAAAAAAATCCCGGATATTCTCGATATCGTTAAGGAGCATAAAAATGTATTGGTACTAGGATGTGGGACGTGCGTTACAGTTTGCTTGGCAGGAGGTGAACGTGAAGTTTCTATTATATCCTCGGCATTACGCATTGCATCAAAGAAAGCTGACAAGCAAATAAAAGTCAATGAATTAACAATTGAACGCCAGTGCGATAATGTGTTTATTGAGAGCGCGGCCGAAGAAATTAAAAAGAATGATGCTGTACTTTCATTAGGTTGTGGGGCTGGGGTTCAGGCCATTGCAGAACGTTATCCCGATAAACCGGTTTATGCTGGTTCTTGATACGGCATTCTTAGGTATTCTTGAATCGAGAGGTGTTTGGACTGAAAAATGTGCACAATGCGGCGCCTGTGTATTGGCCGATTTTGGAGGTATCTGTCCTGTTACCCGTTGCGCAAAACACATGTTGAACGGTCCTTGCGGTGGTTCAAGGGAAGACAGATGTGAAATAAGCGCAAACCAGCCTTGTGCCTGGCAACTTATTTACAAAAGATTGAAAGATATCGATCAATTAGACAAAATAAAGAAAAAATATCCGGTTAAAGATTGGGGCAAAAGCCTCGATGGTGGAAGCCGTATTATTATAAGAGAAGATCATAGGATATAATTATTGAATTCTGCAAGTAATAAAAGGCGTAAGAAATTTTAAATTTTGCCTTAAATTAAAGTCAGTTTAGGATAAATTATTTAGAGCTAAAGCTCTAAATTTTACTGATATTCACTAACCCCAGGCTTAAGCCTGGGGTTAGTGAATATAGTGATATATTGGACTTTAGTCCAAAACATCTTTTCTTACCCCGAATTGAAGTTAAATTAAAGTCAGATTATAATTAGTATGATGCATTTTCAAATGTGCCAAGAAATTATATTTTCAAATGTTCATGTTGCTGGTTAATTGTAGCTTTATCCAATTGTTGAATATATAAGTTAAAGAGATCATTTGGTTCAGTACTATCATTATTAATTGAATATTCGGGTTTAATCCTTTCAACAAAATACATCTCAATATCACCTTTGTTTTTGACCTTTATCTTGCCTCTGAAACTACAATCAAAATGGTCTTTAACAATATCGTAAGTTGAACCTGAAATATTTACTTTGCCAGCTTCACCGGCAGATTCAATACGGCTTGCAGTATTAACAGTATCGCCCCATATATCATATGCAAACTTTTTGTCCCCGACAACCCCGGTAATTAATTCCCCACTATGGATACCTAATCTCAGGCTCCATGAAATTTTATTTTCCTTACATTGGATAGCATTAATTTCCTTCATTAACTTCTGGATTTTCATTCCCGCGAGGACTATTTCAAACGGGTTGGTTTTATTTGCTATTGGTATCCCACCGGCACACATGTATGAATCGCCAATCGTCTTTATCTTTTCGAGATTGTATTTGCCAATTATTTCATCGAATTTGATAAAATAATTGTCTAATTCAGAAATTAACTGCTCTGGTGTTAATATTTCGGCAATTTTTGAAAAATCAATAAAATCCGTAAATAAAACTGAAGTCAGCCCATATTCTTTTGGCTTGGCTTTTCCATATTTTTTTAATTCTTCAGCAGTTTCGAAAGGCAGTATGTTTAGTAACAATTCATCCGACCTTTTTTTCTCAAGAATAAGTTCGATATTCTTTTTCTTGATCTCCTGCTCGGCTTGTTTAATTTCGGTTATGTCACTGCCTATTGCAATAAGTCTTGATACGTTGCCATTGTTATCCAATATTGGGGTCAGCGTAGTTTGCACCCATCTTCCCTTGCCTGCTTTTGTAGTATTTACAGCAGAATAAATTACTGATATTTTTTGGGTCACGCACTGCATTATTAAATTAACTACATCAGTGTTTCCATTTATATTAACAAGGTTTGTCCCTTTAATTTTCGTAACTTCTTCAAAAGTGAATCCGGTTAACCGCGTAAAACCTTCGTTTACCCATTCAATCTCGCCTGATGCATTTGTTATTATAACTGAATTGTTGGTCCGGCTTGCCACAATGGATAACTTTTCAAGTTCTTTGTTGGTCTCTGCTAATTGCTTGATTTTCTCTGCAATGGTATCTTTTGACTTTTTTAGTTCAAGATGGGTTTGCACCCTGGCTTTTAATTCAGATTGGTTGAAAGGTTTTTTTACATAATCAACTGCCCCATATTCAAAACCTTTTGAAATATTCTGTGGGTCGGTTAAACTTGTAAGAAATATAATTGGAACATCTTTGGAAGCAGGAAAACTTTTTAACTCCCTGCAAACTTCAAACCCATCGATACCTTCCATTACTACATCAAGTAATATAAGATCGAAACTGTTTCCTTTGGCTTTTGTAATGGCAGTAGCGCCGTTGTTTGCTGTTGTAATTAAATAATCGGTTTGTTGAAGGATGCTCAACAGGTAGTCTACATTGGTTTGACTGTCATCAACAATCAGAATTTTGTGCTTTTTCTTTTTACCCGATTCGCTAAAATTGTCCACAATGAAACAATTTGTAAAACATGGCGTTAAAATTAAATTTTAAAACCATATTTTACATAGCATTTCTAAAAATACTGAGAATTGTAATTTATTTTAGTTTAAAGATTCACTTTTGCTCTGAAAGTTCAGGTCTAAAGCGATAATGTATTTATAATGCTTACTTACACCTGAGAAG
This sequence comes from uncultured Bacteroidota bacterium, assembly GCA_963726845.1. Classification (GTDB taxonomy): domain Bacteria; phylum Bacteroidota; class Bacteroidia; order Bacteroidales; family DTGW01; genus CAVSGB01. Next base: position 3,165 of record CAVSGB010000340.1, read on the forward strand.
CTAGGTTGCAACTGCGCTTAGGAATAAAAGGAACATACTTATTTTAAATTTTCATCTGGTTGATTGAAGTAAAAAATTTCCCGAATTATTTGTCCCCACATTCTTCGAAACTTTTGTCATATTGGCTCATGGCTTCCTGGCTCATGCCCATGCTTGAGAAACCGCCATCGTGATAAAGGTTTTGCATTGTAACTTTACGTGTGAGATCAGAAAAGAGCGTTACAACATAATCTGCACATTCGGCAGCAGTGGCATTTCCCAATGGAGACATACGTTCTGAAAAATCGAATAATGAACCAAACCCTTTTACACCGCTACCGGCAGTCGTGAGTGTTGGAGATTGTGAAACTGTGTTGATCCTGACTTTTTTCTCACGCCCGTAAATATATCCAAAACTACGCGCTATCGATTCCAGCGCTGCTTTTGCATCGGCCATATCGTTATAACCATAAAGTGTCCGGGTCGAGGCAATATAAGATAGCGCCACAACAGATCCACACTCATTTATAGCATCTAGTTTTCGACAGATTTGGAGAATTTTATGAAGTGATAGGGCAGAAATATCAAGTGTTTTAAGATAATTGTCATAATTTATATTGTCGTAAGAAATTCCCTTCCGGACATTTGGCGACATACCGATTGAATGAAGGAGAAAGTCCATTTTGCCACCGAATTTATCAATCGTAGAGTTTATCAACATTTCAATATCGTCTAAATTGGTAGCATCAGCATAAATGACTTCAGTATTGCAAGCTTTTGCAAGTTCTGCAGTTTCGCCAAGCCGCATAGCGACCGGTGCGTTGGTCAATAATATTTGCGCACCTTCTTCATAAGCTCTTTCAGCTATTTTCCATGCTATAGAGTTTGGATTTAACGCTCCAAAAATAAGCCCTTTTTTCCCTTTTAAAAGTTTGTAAGACATTCTTATTTAGTTTTTATTTTTAAATTTTTGACTATTGGAAGTTAAATGAAGTAATAGGAAGTTAGAGGTAGTAAAAAGAATTTAGAAGAAGTCCAAGTGAGGTTATATGAATTTATATTTCTTTGATTTTTCCTTTTCAATTATGCTTTGGCTATAACTTTTTTCATTTTAATTAAATTCCTTTTACTACCTTATTCCTGTAAATTCCCTTAACTTCCTTTTATTCTCAATTACTCTATTTTACTTAAATTATTACATTTTCTACTTTATTCTTTTCTTTGCTAAGTCCTTGTCTTTCAAACTTCCTTTAACTTCTTTTTAAATTTATTTTCCCCGCTCTGAAAACAAAGCATTTAAAAATATGTTCAATTATTTAACAATACCCTTGCATTTGTGATTGCTGCCTCACTTATCTGCTCGCCACTTAACATCTTTGCAATTTCAACAACCCGGTCTTCACCTTTTAATAATTTCATTCGTGTTTTTGAAGTGTTTTTTTCTTCAATTTTATAAACCAGATAATGATTTTTACCTTTTGAAGCTACTTGTGGAAGATGGGTAATGCTAATAACCTGCATACTTTTGGCCATTTGCTGCATAATATTCCCGACTTTATCTGCTATATCACCTGAAACTCCTGCATCTATCTCGTCAAAAATAACTGCCGGTATTGCCAGTGAAACTGAAATTACAGATTTTATAGCCAACATAACGCGTGAAGTTTCTCCACCTGATGCAACTTTAGAAATATCCTGCAATGATACCTGCTTATTGGCGCTGAACAAGAATGTTGTTTTGTTGCAACCCGATAATGTAAAATCCTCAGTTTTTTCAAGATTTACTGAAAATTCTGCATAGGGCATGCCCAACTGACGGATTATATTTAAAATATCCTGTTCAAAAGATATTACTGCATTACGGCGAGACTTATCCAGACTTATTGAAAGGTCAGTAAGAGTTTGCCTTTCAGCCTTTATTTTTTTTGATAGCATATCCATTTGGTCATCATAGCTTGTAATTGCTAATATTTTATCCTTAATTTCTTCTCTCAAACCAATCAAGTCATCAGAATTTGAAACCCTGTGTTTTTGGCAAAGAGAATATAAAGTATCTAAACGGGATTTGACTTCTTCGAGCCTCAACGGATCAAGATCGATGGATTCTGAGAGTATTTCAGCTTCAGATGCAATATCTTTTAATTCAATAAATGAACTTTCTAACCTTTCCTGTAATGTGGAAATTTTTTGAAAGATGTTTTTTATTTTTCCCGATAAATCGACAGCTTCTTTTAATTGTCCTAAAACACCAATTGATTCAGCAGATAATAAACCTGATATATTTGTTAATGCCGATTTTATTTCTTCAGCGTGGGAAAGAATTTTGATTTCTTCTTCCAATTCTACCTGTTCGCCACTTTTTAACCGTGCTGCTTCTAATTCATTGTATTGGAACTGAAAATAATCGTAATATGCTTTCCCTTTTACTGACTTTTCCTGCAACTCCTGAATTGAGTGAAACAATTCGCTATGTTTCTTGAAAGAATTTTTATAGGAAGCCAATAATTCGCTGTTTTTTGCCAGAATATCAATAACACTCAATTGAAATTGGCTATCGGTAAGATATGAATTCTGATGCTGTGAGTGAATGTCAATGAGCCTGTCACCCAAGTCTTTTAGAATATTCAGGTTCACAGGCGAATCATTAACAAACGCCCTGGAACGGCCATTATCGTGTATCTCCCGTCGGATTATAACTGAACTGTCGTAATCGAGTTCATTTTGCTCGAAGAATTCATTAAGATTATATTCACCGATTTTGAATACACCTTCTACAATGCATTTTTTCGATTTGTCAAGTAGTACTGAAGTGTCGGCACGCTGGCCAACAATTAATGAAAGCGCACCTAAAAGAATTGATTTCCCAGCCCCGGTCTCGCCGGTAATAATTGAAAACCCATTTTCAAAATCGATTTTCAGATCGTCAATTAATGCATAATTCTGTATATACAGCGATTGAAGCATATGTTATAGCTCAACTGTTTAAAGCAGTAAAGTTAATTGAAAAAACGAAATATATTTTTTGGTATAATGGGTTTCGAATATAGCTAATTTGCCTGGGTAAGTTTTTTATATTTTATATCGTTGGCATTGTCAATCTCGTTAAGAATTTGATAAACACGTGTTTTCTCGTCTGGCATAGATTCGCTAAAAATATTTACCAATTCATCTGCTTTGGATTCAAAAACAACATGGTAATAATGCAAAAATGCATCTGGTTTATCGCGATATACTTTTTGCATTAACAACAAATCTTCTGCAATTTCAGCACGTCCATCGCCTGGTTTGGAATCCATAACATCAAGCCCTAACCGGTGATACCTATAGCAAAATTCCCTAACCGATTCATATCTTTTATCGAGTACATTCTTAACCAGCCAATATCGATTTTTATTGCCTTTTGCTTCGAAAGGCTTCCACCCGATATCCTGAGAACTCTGTGCATTTTCAACTATTTTATCTGCTTTTGCAAAAAAATCGCTTCCACCTTCCAATGAAAATGAATCATAATCGAAGCCAAGGATAATATAGGCATAATAAGCAAGTACACAGGTGAGATTTGACTGATGCGTATTTTCATTGAATTCTAAAGGTTCAAATTCTACATAAGTAAAATTAAAATTTTGGTCCATGTAATTAAATAAAGCTGTATTGTATGATGAATTAAACACTGGCCTGCGCGACTGGACTTGTATTGTGCCCTTAAATTCATCTGCTGATACTTGAGATGTAACATTAATGAGAATATTACATTCTATACGCTCGGCTAATGTATATACATGGGTTGTCCATGATTTGTTGTTCATAAATTCATTCAATGCCGTATTAAGCGTTTGGAATATTTTTTTATTTGTACCCTGGATTTGTTGGGAGCTTACGGATATATTGCATTTGAGCTCCTGGGCTTCTGAATACAGGAAGCTCAAAATTAACAACATGTTTATGAATAGAAATCTCTTCATCTGTTTCTATGACTTAAAACAACTATGGAGCTTATCAGCAATATCAAATGCTACAGCTTTCTTATCCTTTAACTCAAAAGTTTGGATATTATTGTTTTTATCAATAATTGTAACTTCATTGGTGTCGGTATTAAACCCAACGCCAGGATTTGATAATTCATTGAGGACGATAAAATCAAAATTCTTATTTTCCAATTTTAACTTTGCATTTTGGATTGCATTGTCAGTTTCAAGTGCAAACCCTGCCAGCAATTGATGCTGTTTTTTAATTTTTCCTAAATCGGCTGCAATGTCTGGATTGGGCTTTAGTTCAATAATCAGATTTCCCTTTGTACGTTTGATTTTTTTATTCAATGGATTTAACGGTGTATAATCGGCTACTGCAGCAGCAAGTATTGCTGCTGCACAAGAAGGGAATAAATTCAGGCAAAGCTGGTGCATTTCATGCGCAGAAACAACTTTTGAAACATTAACATTTTTATTTTGAATATTAATGTCAACCGGCCCGCTAATTAATTCCACATTTGCGCCCAATTCGGCCAATACTTCAGCAATAGCATAGCCCATTTTCCCGGATGAATGGTTGCCTATAAACCTTACCGGGTCAATAGCTTCGTAAGTAGGGCCAGCAGTTACAAGTATTTTTTTCCCAATCAGCTTTTTACCGCTTTCAAAATATTTTATTATTTCGTTCACTATTTTCTCAGGTTCTTCCATCCGGCCTTTTCCTTCGAGCCCACTTGCAAGTTCTCCAAAAGATGGTTCAATAATAAAATTGCCAAATGAGCGAATGACACCCAGATTTTTTTGAGTTGCCGGATGGCCTAACATATCTAAATCCATTGCAGGTGCTACCATTACGGGGCATCGGGCAGAAAGATATGAAGTGAGCAAAAGGTTATCGGCAATACCATTTGCCATTTTTGCAATAGAATTTGCGGTAGCAGGTGCTATTAGAAAAAGGTCCGCCCACATACCTAAATCTATATGGCTGTTCCAGCTTCCATTTTCAGGATTAAAAAAGTCTATAAGAATAGGATTTCTAGAAAGTGTTGATAAAGTAAGCGGTGTTATAAATTCCTTAGCCAAAGGGGTCATGATAATTTTCACTTCGGCTTTTTCTTTAACAAGCAACCTCACAATATTGGCAGCCTTATAGGCTGCTATACTGCCAGTTACTCCCAATAATATGTTCTTGCCTTTTAGCATTTGCCAAAAGGATTTCTATTGTTGTTCTTTTTTGTATTTCTTATAAAATATTTCTTCATCTTCGAATTCCTGCAAAGCAATTAAATTTGGCTTTGGCAACCTCTCATAAAACCTTGATATTTCTATCTGTTCACGATTTTCAAATATTTCTTCAAGGTTGTCCGTATAGTTAGCAAATTCTTCCAATTTTCTATTTAGTTCCTGTTTCATTTCAACTGCGATCTGGTTCGAACGTTTAGAAATAATTACAGTAGTTTCATAAATGTTTCCTGTCTTTGCATCTAACTTGTCTAAATCCCGTGTAACGGTTGTTGAAGGGGCTTTTGATTTTTTATAATCCATTTTGAATAATTTAATTTATTTATTATAAGCCTAATACCTGCTTAGTGTTGTCGTATATCTTTGTAGCATTTTTACTATACTTCCCAGAAGGAAATTCTCCGATATATGTGTAGTATTCATCAAGTGTAGACTGAAAACGTTCTCTCCTTTTTTCAGGAATACTATTTTCGGCCATCTGATAATTAGATTGTAAAATCATGAATAATAAATCTTCCCTGTACTTGTTATCAGGAAATTCCGTGAGGCAGTTTCTTAAAGAAACAATGGCGGCTTTATAATATCTTGTGTCAACCGAACCCATGTTGTAATATTGCGAAGCATTCAAATAAGCCTTTTCGGCAAGCTTATCGTTCATTTCAACAATAAGCCTTTTGCATTCAGGTATATATTTACTTTCCGGATGTTTAAACAAGAACTTTTGGAAAGCTTGTATTGACAATCTTGTATTTTCCTGGTCAAGGCTTGGCCGTGGCGACATAAGATATAAACAGTAACCTACAAGGTAATCAGCTTCTTCAACAAACGGGCTGCGTCCATAATTTTCAGTAAACTCTTTAAAATAATGTCCGGCCATTATATAATCTTCAGAACCGTAATAACTTTTTGCATAAAAATACATTACCGAATCGCCTTTTGCTGTTGCCCTGTAAACATTTACTATTTGTTCAAATATTGCTGCAGCCCTTGCATAATCTTTTTTATTGTAATATTCAAAAGCTTTCCTGTACTTAAGGTCGTAATCCGGACTTTTTAAGATTTTGTCGTATTCACTGCACGAAAAAAGAATTAGAACAGTGAAAGCCAGTAGAATGAAATTAAAAATTGTATTTTTTCGCATGGTGCAAAATTATATTTAAAGTTTCAATTATGAAAATTTTTATTTTTTTTAAATATGAAAATTAAGTAATTACAACTGAAACTGTAATGAAATTGCCTAAAATTGGATGATATAAAGAAACTCAAAATAAATATTTCTATTGTCCTCCTGAGCATATTTTTTTGTAAATTTGCAATCCTTATTATTACCTGGGGCTGACCGGTTTTGACAGCAGGGTAAATGGACATGTAAGCATGCAGGCTCACGCAACAACGGCCTAAATGGGTTGCAAAACATAAAAGGCGAAAATAATTACGCTCTTGCTGCTTAATCGAATAAAGTAGATTTTGCTTAATCCCTCGCTTAGAGCTTGGGACAAGACGTCACTCGGCGAGCCCTCCCGGCGCTTTCCGGTAAAGTGGCGCTCGTGAGTTCGGGATAGTTGGTAAAAAGTCCTGGTTTGCCAGCGAAAATAAAGGAATAAGGTGTAACCCGGCTGCCGATTGCCAAGTAACATTCGAAAACCAATAACCGGATAAGTATGTAGAAAGCATCTCTGTTTCTTGTTTGGACGCGGGTTCGACTCCCGCCAGCTCCACTGGACACATAATCAAAGAAAATTAAAATCCCTCAAAGTTGTCATTTTGAGGGATTTGGAACCCTTAAGTTAAAAAATAAATTTTTATAAGTTAAAAAATGAATTTTAAAATGTTAAAATTAGAAATTCATAAAGGAGTCGAACCCGCATCGTTGAATTCATCTTACTTACAAAATGTATATTGTTACAGCTACTGTAGAAGTTGAACCTCCCACAGCCTCGTTGAATCCACCTTACAAAATGTATATTGTTACAGCTGTCCACTCTGCATATTCTTTCATCGCATTGTTGAATCCACCTTACAAAATGTATATTGTTACAGCTAGCCTCAAAGATTACCGCTCCTGATACGGGTTGAATCCACCTTACAAAATGTATATTGTTACAGCTAACAATTCATAATTAATTATCATTTGTAACATAAAGATGATTTTTGAGTGAAAAATTCCTCAAATTCCGGCTGAACAACCAGCCTCATATTTAATTTATTTATTTCAAAGAACTTGTTTTTGTTGAATTACCTTAGCTCACAATTAATTTAATGCCGTTTAGTTTTGATTTATATTCAATTTTATTCAATAATTTACCAAAAGAACCAATTTCTAATTACTAACGGAAAATCTTTAGAATCTTCTGTTATTTGTTTAATTTCACTTAGCTCCAATATTCCTATTTTGTTTGATAAGCATAGTTTAATTAGTTCATGAGAAATATCATGAGTAAAATTTTCAATGAAGTTAGATTCTTTTTTTTTAAAATTACTAATCCCGTGCATTTTTTGTTTTCTACCTTTTCCCCCAGTATTATATTTGGCATTGTTAAAAAAGTATAGCTAATTCATTATTCCATTTGAACATCAATAATTTCACTGAATAAATCAACATATACTTTGCTTTTGTATAACATTTGGTTTTCCTTCTTAATCTTGCCAAGAAATGTCTGAAAAGACTATTATAGCCTTCTACTGTATAGGTTTCTGCCTTTGTTTGTAACAGTTGATCTTCTGGCACAAATTCATTATAGGCTTTCCAATAGTCTGCGTAAACTATTCCTTTGGTAAAATTTTCAATTTTGTCCCAGAGTTTTTTTTCAGTTTTTGTCCCTCTTGTGCCAATTTCACAGTTGATAAACCTGTGACCATATCTATCAACAGCAATCCATATCCAACAGTAGTTTTTTTTGAACCAATATATGTATGCATTTCATCCAACTCTACAACATTAATTTCTGCAGGATTTCTGAATTCATCTAATTTTTCACCAAAGGTTTTTATCCAATTAAAAACAGCAACATGGCTTACGTTCAAATATCTTCCTATTGACCGAAACCCTAAGCCTTCTAAATATAAAATCAATGCGTTTCTTTTAAGTTCGTTAGATTTTCCTATTTGCTCAACAGTAAATCGATGCTTACAATCTTTACAGAAATATCGTTGCCTTGATTTAACTATACCATCTTTACGAAAATTTATACTCTTACATTTTGGGCAGTTATCCATGTTTACTAATATTTAAGTTAATAACTACACAAATATATAAAACTATACTAAATTAACAATGCCAAAAATCTTTCTGATAAAGGCTGGCCGATTTCATTAATTCTAAGTCGTCCATTTCGAGCCAAGGATGGTTTGGCCTGTTGTTGGCTGCCATCTTGCGTATTCGCACGAACAAATCTTCTCTTAAATCGGATAGCTTTATGTATGTATATTTTTTATTTTCGGTAAACGTCAGCTGCTTTTTTTGGTAAAGTGCCGAAATAAGTGCATTGTTATTGGAGATATTTAAGTCGCCATCATAATTTCTGTCGAAAATTTTGCCAGAAGTAGAAAGAACCTGAGAGCTTTCAGGTATAAAAATATATATTACCTGTTTCCCATTTATTTCAATGGTTTCGGGCGATAAGTAAAAGGTAGGACTTAATTTATTAGGATTGTTAACTGATGAAATTATTTGATTGATGTAATTCTGAATCTTAGTATGTTCAATACCAATAATGTTCTTATTATTATCGACACCCAAAAAAATATTTCCTCCGTTACGGTTAAGAAATGCACAAATAGTTTCGTGTAAATTTTCGGGCACACCCTGTTGAACCAATTTGAATTCAAAATCGATGCCCTCGCCCTGTTGTATTATTTCATTTAGTTTTTCCGGGTTCATTGTAACAACAATTAAATTTCACTTTTCATAGGAGGTCCATTACCCAATCGCTAATTTCGTAATTAAACCAATCATTAAACAATTTGAAAGTTCTTTTTTCAGGCCAATATTCTTCGTCTAAGCAATTACCTTCCAGTTCTGCTTCGAAAATTTCTTTGTAGTGTTTCTTAATCGCTTCTTCGGCATCATTGAAAAGTTGATTTATAAGATAGGCCTTTGATTCGCCAAGCATATTCACTTCCATCTGAGAATCGGGAAACAGTTTATTGTTCCAATCAATAAAAGGTTTTTTGTAGTTGATGGTTATGGCGCTTCTGTTTAGTACTTCCATATTGTCTGAACTATGATTACTCGCTATCGCTTCGTGAGAGCGCTTCGCTAAGCTTATTTGATTTTTGTGATTGTTCTGATTTGAATTTTTTATTGGAAAGCCTTTTGAAATTCAAACTTGTTTCACCAAAGTTAATGAGTAATCCTATTTCCAGATTGTAGGCTTCTAAATAATTTATAGCCTGGGCAAAATGGACATCTTCTAATTTTATTAGAGCTTTAAGCTCAACTGAAATTAATCCTTCAACTAAAAAATCAACTCGTCTGGTACCTATTTGTTCTTCGCGATAAAAAATTGGCATTTCAAATTCTCTTGAAAATTCAATCCCTGCAAGCCCCATTTCAATTGCCAAAGCGCGCTGATAAATTACTTCCTGAAACCCATTCCCAAATGTCTTATGAACCGTCATTGCACAGCCTATAATCTTGGAAGTTAGCTCTGATTATTTGTATTGTTCGTTAATCATTGTCTGAACCATGATTTATATGATTTTTATGATTCCCTTGATTTTTTATTTTCATATATCTTCTTAATTTCATAATGTTTATAAATCATAATAATCATTTAATCATACGAATCACAGTTCAGACTAGTTTTCCCTCAAACGCTTTCTTCAATATACTCTGCCGCAAAGTTTCGGCTTGTTGCAAGCTTTGGCTTATGGTTTCTTCTATTTTATCGCATACGGTGAGTTTGCTTTCGAGTTCTTGAACAATGATGTATTGTTCTTCGAGAGGTGGAAGCGGAATTTTAACCTTTTCTAAAATATCAACATTAATATTTTTCTGTGCTGTTGCTGGCGCTAATTCTTCCAGCTTTGACTTATGAGAAATGAAAAAATAATTTGTGAATTTATTCAAAAGTAATTTCTTATCACAGACTAAACCTACTACGCTATCAGGAAAGCAAGCATCTAAACCCAGAATAGCAGTTTCACCAATATTTGCTGCAATTGTAATGCATAAAGTGCCTTTAGCCCAAAGTTTACTTTGTTCAAGTCCTTTTTCACTATATGTTTGGCTAAACTGATTAATATATCCACCATTAGCATTTCTAATATCACCTGTTTGAATAAATGGATATTTACCTCCAAAAAGGAATGGCTCGTTTCTTGGTCTATGTTTAGATTTCCCTCTTTTAATTTCGCAAACTTCTTTCAAATCAACTATTTTCCACCCTTTAGGCAAATTGTCTGAACTGGGATTTATTTGATTATTGTGATTGCCATGATTTTGATTACCATGATTATTTTTTAATTTCTTTTCTTCATCATGTTCATCATATAAATCAGAAGAATCATGGTTCAGACTATTTTTATCATGGTTCAGACGTGTTAGTTTCCCTTCAAACGCCGCCTTCAACAAACTTTGCCTGTAAACTTTTAATTGCTGCTGTGCGGTAAGTAGTTGTTGTTTCCCGTTTTCTAAATCGCTGAGTAGTTCTTCTATTTTGGCAACGATGGATTTTTGTTCGTTAATAGGCGGGATGGGGATTTTTAAATTCTTTAAAATTCCTTGACTAATATTAGGCTTGCCCACCTATACCTTGTTTTGTTAAAGTTGGCTTTTTGTAAAAGAGATAATTGAAAAGATAATTTGAATCTATATTTTCATTTTTAAAAATTCCACATATTGCCTGATTGGTTGCAGCCTCAACTCCAAGAAATGCCATTTTGCCAATTGTTGCACCATAGAGTGCAATCAGTAAAGTTCCTTTAGGAAATATTTTTGCACTTGAATTTTTAATTGCTTCTTCTGAAATCTTTTCTTCTGTGTCAATTATTAAACCCTTGTCCAATTCACCAGACTTTACCCAAGGAATATTCCCGAGGTAATACTTCGGGTTTCCTCTGCTTGGTGTGCCACCACTTATAGTAACGCAAACTTCCCCGAGTTTCTTTACTTGCCAATGCTTTGGTATATTGATATTATCTGCCATTTAAAGACTTTCAATTATTGCTGGCATTTCACTGTAAACTTTTCCTTCCAACATTTTCCCGGTTTTCTTTTTGTTGGTGCCGCCCCATTGCTTAAAATAAAAAGCAACATTGGTTTTTTGACATTGCTGTTTGATATCAATTACCCATTCTTCTTTTATAGGCCGTGGTGTACGGCCACTTTCACCGCCTACAATTACCCAGTCAATGCCTTGCAAATTCATATTAGGCAATGGGCTTAATAAAGGTTCGCAGGATAGAAATTTAACTCGTGCTCCGGTGTTCCTTAAATTTTCAATACGGTGCTTTACATCAATGTTTTCTACTGTAACGCCCATCCAAAGGTTGTGTGGCCATTCAAGCCAACCTTCGCTGTCGTAATAGCGTAGCACGTCAGCGCGTTTGGTCAATATCTGAAATACATGCTGCGGATTTTCTTTAATTACCTTGAAAATTTGATGGATATATTTAATGGGCACATCCTTGTGAAAAAGGTCGCTCATGGAATTTACGAAAATCATTTTCCCTTTCTTCCATGTGTATGGTTCATTCAATACTTCAGGGTGTATGGTAAGTTCAAAACCATTTTTGTATTTTTCCTGTCCCATGGCCTTTAGCCGCCGGGTCATTATTTCAGCATAGCAAAATTTACATCCTGCTGAAAGCATAGTGCAACCTGTAATAGGATTCCATGTGCTTTCTGTCCATTCTATTTTTGTACTTGCCATAATTAAATACTTTTAATAATTTGCTTTGCTATTTTCAATGCACTTCCGTTGTTTGATGCAAACACAAAATGAAAAATAGGAACACCCTTAGAGTTTTCTAAACGCAATGGTTTTTCAGTTACAAATTTCCAAATAGTTTTGAGTCTTTGAACATATAAAGCTGCAATTTTTTCAATAGGACTGCTAACCTTTCTAATTATTTCTTCTTCACCAAAAAGCGTAGTTAGTGTTTTCTTTTGATAGAATAATTCAATAATTTCATCTTCATTCAAACCAAAAAAGGTTTGTAGCTTTTGAGAGTGCTTAAGTTCGCATGATTTATCGAGCAATCTGTTTACAATAACACCAGTAGGAATCAAAATCCAAATGTCCGTCCTGGTATTTCTGAGCGCTTCAATAGAGACTCCCAATTAATTTGCATTCCAAACGGGTCGAGCAAAACCAATGAAGCAAATTTGTTCTTCTTTTTATTCATCGCTCTTGACAATTCTAAAAGCTGCTGGTTACAATCGCCAGGACGATATTGAAACGGAGCTTTTGTTTTCTGCAGTTCCGAAAGTATACATTCTAATTTCTTTAATGATTTTTCATTTGTGTCAATAAAATAATGATAGTCGAATGAAAGGTTATTAGGCAACGTTAAAACCCTTTCAGCAGCACCTTTGTATAATTTCTCTTCTTGTTCTGTCAGCATTAACTGATGATACAAAGGAGAGATACGCTTGGTTTTTCTATCTCCACAACCTGCAAAACCATCAAAATAAATAGTTTTCCAATGGGGATATTTTTTCATTATTGTCAAGTATGCCGATACATATTTAGCAAAAGCATCAAGTTTTTTAACTGTCCATATACCGCCTCATTCAGCTTGAGGTTCTTGTATTAAAGATGTCTTTGACACTTCCATAGTTTTACGCCGCTAATGCCTCGTTTAATTCGTTAATAATTTCCTCGGATTGCATGCCAAACAATTGCCACATCTTGCCCAAACCGCCTTGTGCATTAAAGGGGTTTAAATCGAAATCGTCTTTGTCAATGTGGAAACTATTCACTACATAATCTTTAATCATGCGCAGCCATTGCATTTGTTCTTCATTAAACTTTGTTGCCCCGGCTTGTTTTTTAAATACCCAATCCTGAAAATTTTTATCAACAGTTTTATCATAAGCAGTAAGGGATGAATCTATTCCACAAACTTTTCTAATCAAAGATACCAAAGCCGTTAAATTGTTTTTGGGTGAGGCATTGGTTGCTGAGCTTGTCGAAGCATCCAATGCTTCATAAGCACGCCAAACATTTAAAGGCGCCAAAACAGGCTTGTCGTGTTGTAGTTTTTCCAACACTTCTTTTATCATGGTGTAAGTTAGTTCACGCCTGCGGTATAGTTGGTTATAAAATATTTGCAAAGCCATTAATTCGTCCTTATGCTGCTGCATCCATTCGGTAAAATCCTTAATTAGTTGGGTTGCCTTGTCTTTGTTGTCTTTTGCCCAACCTACGTTAATAATTTCATCGGGGTTTGCCAAGTCAATTCTCTGTTCGTGGGCTTTGCGGACATTCTCAATATATTCATTCAGTTCGCCAGTAAATACTTTGGCAGCTTCATTCTGTAGCTTTTCGGTTTCTGCTTTGATAACTATTTCAATAACGGCAGGTGCAGCGTGTATATTTTCATTCCTAACTTTGGCCTCAATTTCTTCCAGCACATCCGGGTTAAAGGCGTTCAATAATTCTTTCACTACTTGTGAAATGCTTTTACCGTTTGCTTTTTCGGCAAATATCTTTTTCTCCTTTTCGGTAATTTGTTTATCCAGGCGGGTTAAACGATTAGCCAATGAAGTAAAAAGTTCTTCTTCTCTTGCTCCTACAGCAATGGCTTGTAATAAATCTTTCAACGGCACTCCGGGCTTTTTCTCTAAGGGTCGGCTGTCAGTTTTTAAACTTTTGGTTACCCCAATGGCATCAATAATAACAAAATGGTCTTTGGTGAATTTTGCAGTGGGTGTAACCTTTCTCAAACTGTCTAATTCAATAGTCCTTGTCCCCCGGCCTTTCATTTGCTCAAAATAATTTCGGCTTTTTACATCGCGCATAAATAGCAAACATTCCAAAGGTTTTACATCGGTCCCGGTCGCAATCATATCAACAGTAACCGCTATGCGAGGGTGATAGGCATTTTTGAAATCGGATAACGTGCTTTTTGGGTCTTCGCCTTTCTCTAAAATATTATCGTCAGCGTCCTTTTTATCTTTATCTGAATTGTATGTAATCTTTTTGCAAAAACGATTTTCTTCAGCAAATTCTTCACGCACAATTTGAATGATGTCATCAGCATGACTATCGGTTTTGGCAAATATTAATGTTTTGGGAACTTCGAAACCTCAACCCGGCCTTCTCCATTTGGAGAGGGAGAATAGCGGTCGGGAAAAATATCTGGTAAATGTTCTTTGAATGTTCTGATAATAGTTCGAATTTGGTTGGGGTTAACTATATCTTTATCTAATTGCTGTGCTGAATAATTTTCGTCTTCGTCCTGCAATTCCATTCGTTTTTTTCGGCTTAAACGTTCCCGAAGCTCAACATATTCACCTTTCCAAAGCGTTGCGCCTTGTTGGGTAACTTTGGTATCAATAACAAAAACTTCATACCCTACATTCACATTATCGGCTACAGCCATTTCATGCGAATATTCACTAACCAAATTTTGATCAAAGTAACCAATAGTGAGGTTGTCAGGTGTTGCTGTTAAACCTATTTCAAATGCATCGTAATATTCTAATACCTGTTTCCATAAATTATAAATACTCCTATGGCATTCATCAATTACTATAAAGTCGAAAAACTCAATTGGCATTTTCCCATCATATTCGACTGGTGGAATTTCTTTTTGGCTGGTATTTTCGTTCGTTCAGGTTTTCTTCCTCAGCCTTTTCGTCTAATTCTGTTCCTTTAAGAATAGAATACAAACGCTGAATGGTACTTATACAAACCTGACTATCGGTTGCTATATAACTCGATTTTAAACGTTGAACACTATATAATTCAGTGAATTTTCTATTGTCATCATTCGGCACAAATGACATGAATTCCTGTTCAGCTTGTTCACCAAGGTTTTTGGTATCAACTAAAAATAAAACCCGTTTTGCTTTGACAAATTTTAGCAAACGATAAATTGAAGTTATAGCTGTAAAGGTTTTTCCTGAACCTGTAGCCATTTGTATCAAAGCTTTTGGCCGATTTTCTTTAAATGAATTTTCTAATTTATTGATTGCAGCAATACAT
>CAVSGB010000341.1:0-10725 GCA_963726845.1 uncultured Bacteroidota bacterium
ACTCCTGAAGAAATACTAATCAAGGCATCCAATGGCGCCAGCGACTTTGGTAACAAATATGGTCAACCGCTAATTTGTGGCAGTGTTTTTACATTTGAGCATAACGAAAATCTTAAAAAATTTGGGTTCGATAAGGTTATCATGCTTGCAGGAGGAGTCGGTTACGGCAAAAAGAAAGACAGCATGAAAGATACACCGGAAACAGGAGATAAGGTTGTGCTGCTTGGAGGGGATAATTACAGGATTGGAATGGGTGGTGGCGCTGTCTCGTCCGTTGCAACCGGCGAATATGGAAAGTTTATAGAATTAAATGCTGTCCAGCGTTCAAATCCGGAAATGCAAAAACGAGTTTACAATGCTATCCGTGCATTGGCCGAATCTGATGAGAACCCGATTGTTTCAATTCACGATCATGGCGCCGGCGGGCATTTGAATTGTCTTTCAGAACTCGTTGAAGCGACCGGTGGAATTATCGATATGGAAAAACTGCCTATCGGCGACCCGACACTTTCGGCCAAAGAAATTGTTGGCAACGAATCGCAGGAACGTATGGGACTTGTGATGAAAGAAAAAGACATTGATTTATTAAAACGCATTGCAGATCGCGAAAGTGGCCCCGATTTATATAATTGGTGAGACAACCGGAGACCAGCAATTTACTTTTGTTGAAGCAAAAACCAGGAATAAGCCAATTGACCTGAAATTAGAGGACATGTTTGGTAACCCTCCACGCACAATACTTTCAGATGATACACAAGAAAATATTTATGATGAAGTTATTTACGAAACATCGAAACTATTTGAATACCTTGAACATGTTCTACAACTGGAAGGAGTTGCTTGTAAAGACTGGCTGACAAACAAAGTTGACAGGTCTGTTACAGGGCGTGTTGCAAAACAACAAACTGCCGGGGCTATTCAGCTTCCTTTAAACAATGTTGCTGTTGTTGCACTCGATTATCAGGGAAGCAAAGGTATAGCATCCTCGATAGGCCATGCTCCGGCAGCAGCGCTTATAAGTCCTGAAAATGGCTCAATACTTTCAATTGCCGAAGCTTTGACCAATATATTGTGGGCTCCGGTTGAAGGCGGTATTCGTGGTATCTCATTAAGTGCTAACTGGATGTGGCCATGTAAAAATATTGGTGAAGACGTCCGTCTTTATAAAGCCGTAAAAGCAGCCAGCGATTTTGCTTTAGCTCTTGGAGTGAACATTCCAACCGGAAAAGATTCTCTTTCGATGACCCAGAAATACCCCGACGGTTCAGTTGTTTATTCACCTGGTACAGTTATTATTTCAGCTGCTGCAGAAGTAACTGATATTCGAAAAACCTTAAGTCCGGTAGTTTTTAATGATCCTACCAGCTTATTAATTTATATCGATCTTTCTAAATCACCTTATAATTTAGGTGGCAGCAGTTTTGCCCAAATAGTTAATAAATTGGGCAATTCAACGCCTACGATTAAGAATCCTACATATTTTGCCAGTGTTTTCAATACAATCCAGTTATTAATAAGTGAAGAAAAAGTTCTTGCCGGTCATGATATTTCTGCCGGTGGTATGATAACTACACTTCTTGAGATGACATTTGCCAATCCAATTGTAGGATTAGATATTGATTTGAACAGCATTGCAGAAAAAGATATAATTAAATTATTGTTCAGCGAGAACCCGGGAATCATTCTGCAAATTGCTGCCTGCGACAAGGAAGCTGTTGCAATGCTTTTAAAGCAAAAAGAAATTAATTTTCATTTAATTGGGAAACCGCTATCCGAGAGGGTTTTCACGATTAAAAAATCAGGCAATACATTTTCATTCGATATAAACAAACTTCGTGATACCTGGTATAAAACTTCGTACCTTTTAGACCGCAAGCAAAGTGGCGAACAAAAAGCCTTAGAACGTTTCAACAACTTCAAGGCGCAGCCATTGTCGTTTGTTTTCAATGAAGGTTTTTCAGGAAATTTTTCGCAATATGGAATTGATCCGAAAAGACGTGTCCGGACAAATATAAGGGCAGCTATAATTCGTGAAAAAGGCGTTAACGGCGATCGAGAAATGGCCTGGATGATGCACCTTGCAGGATTCGACGTAAAAGATGTACACATGACCGACCTCATAAGCGGCCGTGAAACACTCGAAGATATAAATTTAATTGTATTTGTGGGTGGCTTCTCAAACTCTGACGTATTAGGCTCTGCAAAAGGTTGGGCAGGTGCATTTTTATACAATCCGAAAGCAAAAGAAGCGTTGGATAATTTTTACGCCCGTGCTGATACGCTGAGCCTGGGAGTGTGCAATGGTTGCCAGCTTGTTATTGAGCTCGGGCTGATTACACCTGATCATAAGGTTAAACCTAAAATGCTACATAACGAATCGCATAAATTTGAATCGGGTTTTATTAATGTCAATATTCCATATAATAATTCTGTTATGCTTAAAACCCTTTCCGGATCGCGTTTAGGAACATGGGTTGCTCATGGTGAAGGAAAGTTCAGTTTGCCATACGAAGAGAATAATTATAATGTGGTAATGAAATACAGCTATGGAGGTTATCCGGGCAATCCCAATGGCAGCGATTATGATGTTGCCGGAATTTGCTCATCCGACGGACGGCACCTTTGTATGATGCCACATCTCGAGAGAGCAATTTATCCCTGGAATTGGGCATTTTATCCGAACGACAGAAAAAATGATGAAATTACACCCTGGATCGAAGCATTTGTAAATGCTAGGGAATGGGTGAAGAAGGAGTTGGGTGTTAGGTGTTAGGTGTTGGGTGTTGGGTGTTGGGTGTTGGGAATTGGGGATTAGGAATACGGAATTGGAAGTTTGGAGAAAAAAAATTCATGAGTTAAAGTACTTAAGTTGCTATTGACTTTTTACTGAGAAATGTTAACTATGAATTAAAATGGTACATGGTCCGATTGGCGGATGATCGTGCTGGGGACGATCGAATGTCGGATTATCATATTTGTGACGGTCATCTGTATTGCTGTTTCCTTTTGTATTAAATTGTCTCAGGTTATAAGTAAACGTGAGCATGAAATATCTTTTCAGTGCATTAGTCCGGGTGTCCTGCATATAATTTCCGTTTGCAGTCTGGTTAATTATGGTATTCTGATTTAACAGGTCGTACACATTTAATTTTATTTCGCCACGCTGGTTAGCAAATAATTTTTTCCCTAATCCCATGTTCCACAAAATATAATCCTGATTATAGCTTTTTGATGATAAACCCTTATAATATTGGTTTGTAACATCGTTTGTCCAAACAATCCCTTTCCAGAAAATCCATGAAAATTTCAACTCGGCCTGATGTGAATAGTAATCGCTGTTATTTGTCGCGTTTACAGTAGTCCTGACAAAGTTGTAGCCGCCAAAATACAAAACAGTGAAATCGAGGTTTTCACTAACATTACTGCTTAACACAACACCAGGGGTAATGCTTAAAGTACCGGTATAATTAATAGTGTCGTTAATCTGGCCGGGAATTTTTGAATAGGAAACCCCTGCATTAAAGTTCAGGTTCGATTTTATAAAATGTAACGGGAACCCGTAATTCATAAAAGTATTGAACTGCCAGCTATGATCAAAATTTACAGGAATATTTAACCTTGCGCCCTTTTTTAAAATTATGCCGTTAATAGTATCATTTTTAGATGCGGTAGTTTGTGACGCACCAATTGGATCTAACGTATAATTAGCGTTAATAAATGTAAAAAAGTTTGTCGATTTTTCAGGGTTAGCAAAAGAAATTCTTGAAATGAAATTATGGCTGTATTGTTGTTTCAGGTCAGGGTTTCCAATGCTAAGGTCGGGCAGGTTTGTGTTGTTAACAACACTTTGTAATTGTGCAATGCTTGGTGAAGTGGTTGATGCCCTGTAAATAACCGAAATATTATCTTTATCGGAAAATTTAAACCTGATAAATGCCATAGGCATCCAATTTTTAAAGTATCTGTCAATTTTTAAAGAATCCGGGAATACAGTTGTGCCATTCAATTGGGCTAATTGGTAGTTCATCGTAAATGAGCCATTAAAACCCTTAGCCTGCATACGATATCCCAATCCGGCAGAATTTGTTGTATAATTGCTGTTATATGTATTCGACAATGAAGTATCAATAGGGTTATTCAATTTTAATAAATTATAAGTGAGCAATTCGGCTTCACTATGAGTAATAGAGTTGTTATAATTAATTTGCAGCAGGCTGATTTTTCCAAGTGGTTCAGTATACATAACATTGGATGAAACAGAATAACCTTTTGTTAAATTATCCTGGTTTTGATTGGTATACCTCGTTAAGTTATCTGTTTTTCGGTTTAAGAAATCGGTCTCAGTTTGCACCTTAGGATATTTATAATTATCGGTAGTTGTTAATGACAATGAAATTGTCCGTCCTTTAGTAAGAAATTTATGCCTGAACGTTAAATTATTTGATAAATTATAACCGAAGGCGTTTGTATTGTTTAAGTTGTTTGTTTTTCCGGCTCGAAAATCATCCTTATTCGTAGTATCCGTTGAAATATTAGTTCGAAAACTCATCTTTGGCACCAATATCAATGTATTCATCGAATCAATGTCGTATTCGAGCCTCATATTAAAGCGGTGGTTATAGTTTCTTGTCGCTGATGTGTCATTTGTATTGATAAACTCACGCTCTTTAGAGAAATAATCCTGGTAAATATTTTGTTGCAAACTGTTGTTTGAATTATTGAAAAAATAGCTTGATGAAACTTTAATTTTTCTCCCCAGTTGTCACTGTAATTTAGACCAACAGAATTTGTTCTGGAAACTCCTGATTGCTGGCCAATCATAAAATTTGTGTTACTGCCTCCCGATCCACCTCCGCCTCCTATCCCTCCGCCAAAGTTTCCCCTGCCGCCAGAGCCACCGCTTAAGCCCAACAAATCCTGGGATGAGAAATTTTGCTGGTTAATGTTATTGCTTATACTAATAATTGAAATCCTTCTGTCGCCATTAAAAAAATTTAAATTCTCTCCTGCAGAATATTTTTCATCGGTTCCATAACCTGCATAAAATTTTCCGAAAATACCATTGCGGTTATTTTTTTTGGTAACAATATTCATTGTTTTGGTGGTATTGCCATCATCAAATCCGGTCAATTTTGCCTGGTCGCTAAGTTCATTGTAGATTTGTACTTTATCAATTATTTCAGCAGGCAGGTTCCGCAAAGCAACCGTTGGATCGTCGCCAAAGAATGGTTTCCCATCAACTAAAACTTTCTGCACTGTTTCTCCCTGTGCCTTTACAGTCCCTGTATTATCAATTGACACAGTCGGCATTTTCTGAACCAGTTCCTCTGCGCTGGCATCTTTAGTAGTTTTATAGGCATTAGCAGCCATTTCGGTAGTATCGCCTTTCTGAACTGCGGCAGGGCCTGGCCTATCACAACCACATCTTTTATTCTTTCGGTTTCAGGCTGCATTTCAATCCTGCCTATATTTTCCAGTGCATTTTTAATGACCACTATTTTCTCAATTCGCTTATAACCAACAAAAAGTACCTTCAATTTATAAGATTGTTTTCTCAAGTCATTTAGGACGAAAACACCTTTGTCCTCAGAAAATGTAACTTGCCTTACAATTGAGTCAGTAATATTTGAAACAGCCACAGTAGCGCCAATCAAAGGTGTATTATTCTGAGCGTCAATAATATTTCCTGTTATGCTATATGATTGGGCATTAACGAGACTAATTAATGAAATTTGTAATAGAATTGTAATGATAAAAGAATAACCTCTATACATAAATTATAAATTTAATACTTGAAAATAAATTTTCTATCTTTTATACGTTAGACAGCAGTTCAAGAATAAACTTGCTCAAATATTAAACAAAGGTTGAAGAAACAAAATATTTTAATTAACCTAAAATATGCAAGTAACGAGGTGACTTTTTAAAGTAAAATAATTTAAATGAACGAAATTGTTTATAGTCATCCAGTGACTTTCAGCCAGTTAACCTCAAACCTGCGTGTTTAAGTAATAATATTAATGAAAATGAAAACTATCATTAATACTTTAGTAAAGTTTATTTGCTCGATATTTCATGATTAAAAATATCAATAGCCTTAACCAGGTCATCTTCTCTTCTTATTCTAAGGTGATTGCTTCTGACAATCTTTTTAATTTGAGTTTTATAATCGCCAACAGCTAAATATAATGTCCATCTATTAGGAGTAATATATTTTAAAGGACCATTATCAATTTGAATATAATATTCATTTACAAGTATAAATTCATTATAATTATTATTCAGTCTTTCTTTCCTGTATGCATAAATATTTACTTTTCCTTCTGAGAGTACCTGAAGATATGTAGTAACGGAGTCAATAAAGTATACAGGTTTAAATTTAATATTTCTAAATATTTCATTTCGTCCTGTTTCTTTATTATAAATGATAAACTCTTTTACTTTTTCACTCAAAACGACAATTTGTTTATAATCGCTCGAGCGTAGCCAAATAAGCTGGTTGCTCATTAGATGATAATTCAATAATTTATTGGTTACATGTTTATTATTTTCTAAAATAATTTCGCCATAGTACCACGTGCTATTGAAATATTTAGGCTCTGTATAAATCTTTATTTATAAAAATTTCACCAAAAAGGTTTTCTTCATAAATGCTACTGTCTTTTAAAATGTTATTGCATATTATCGATCCATTCTGGCTTCTGCCATATAATGAATTAAGAATGAAAAAAAATAGTAAAATAATCTTAATAAATATGATATTATTGATAATGAAATCATTAAATAATATCATATTTATTAAGATTATTTTACTATTTTTTTTCATTCTTAATTCATTATATGGCAGAAGCCAGAATGGATCGATAATATGCAATAACATTTTAAAAGACAGTAGCATTTATGAAGAAAACCTTTTTGGTGAAATTTTTATAAATAAAGATTTATACAATGGCCCTAAATATTTCAATAGCACGTGGTACTATGGCGAAATTATTTTAGAAAATAATAAACATGTAACCAATAAATTATTGAATTATCATCTAATGAGCAACCAGCTTATTTGGCTACGCTCGAGCGATTATAAACAAATTGTCGTTTTGAGTGAAAAAGTAAAAGAGTTTATCATTTATAATAAAGAAACAGGACGAAATGAAATATTTAGAAATATTAAATTTAAACCTGTATACTTTATTGACTCCGTTACTACATATCTTCAGGTACTCTCAGAAGGAAAAGTAAATATTTATGCATACAGGAAAGAAAGACTGAATAATAATTATAATGAATTTATACTTGTAAATGAATATTATATTCAAATTGATAATGGCCCTTTAAAATATATTACTCCTAATAGATGGACATTATATTTAGCTGTTGGCGATTATAAAACTCAAATTAAAAAGATTGTCAGAAGCAATCACCTTAGAATAAGAAGAGAAGATGACCTGGTTAAGGCTATTGATATTTTTAATCATGAAATATCGAGCAAATAAACTTTACTAAAGTATTAATGATAGTTTTCATTTTCATTAATATTATTACTTAAACACGCAGGTTTGAGGTTAACTGGCTGAAAGTCACTGGATGACTATAAACAATTTCGTTCATTTAAATTATTTTACTTTAAAAAGTCACCTCGTTACTTGCATATTTTAGGTTAATTAAAATATTTTGTTTCTTCAACCTTTGTTTAATATTTGAGCAAGTTTATTCTTGAACTGCTGTCTAACGTATAAAAGATAGAAAATTTATTTTCAAGTATTAAATTTATAATTTATGTATAGAGGTTATTCTTTTATCATTACAATTCTATTACAAATTTCATTAATTAGTCTCGTTAATGCCCAATCATATAGCATAACAGGAAATATTATTGACGCTCAGAATAATACACCTTTGATTGGCGCTACTGTGGCTGTTTCAAATATTACTGACTCAATTGTAAGGCAAGTTACATTTTCTGAGGACAAAGGTGTTTTCGTCCTAAATGACTTGAGAAAACAATCTTATAAATTGAAGGTACTTTTTGTTGGTTATAAGCGAATTGAGAAAATAGTGGTCATTAAAAATGCACTGGAAAATATAGGCAGGATTGAAATGCAGCCTGAAACCGAAAGAATAAAAGATGTGGTTGTGATAGGCCAGGCCCCTGCCGCAGTTCAGAAAGGCGATACTACCGAAATGGCTGCTAATGCCTATAAAACTACTAAAGATGCCAGCGCAGAGGACCTGGTTCAGAAAATGCCGACTGTGTCAATTGATAATACAGGGACTGTAAAGGCACAGGGAGAAACAGTGCAGAAAGTTTTAGTTGATGGGAAACCATTCTTTGGCGACGATCCAACGGTTGCTTTGCGGAACCTGCCTGCTGAAATAATTGATAAAGTACAAATCTACAATGAACTTAGCGACCAGGCAAAATTGACCGGATTTGATGATGGCAATACCACCAAAACAATGAATATTGTTACCAAAAAAAATAACCGCAATGGTATTTTCGGAAAATTTTATGCAGGTTATGGAACCGATGAAAAATATTCTGCAGGAGAGAATTTAAATTTTTTTAATGGCGACAGAAGGATTTCAATTATTAGTATAAGCAATAACATTAACCAGCAAAATTTCTCATCCCAGGATTTGTTGGGCTTAAGCGGTGGCTCTGGCGGCAGGGGAAACTTTGGCGGAGGGATAGGAGGCGGAGGTGGATCGGGAGGCAGTAACACAAATTTTATGATTGGCCAGCAATCAGGAGTTTCCAGAACAAATTCTGTTGGTCTAAATTACAGTGACAACTGGGGAGAAAAAATTAAAGTTTCATCAAGCTATTTTTTCAATAATTCAAACAACAGTTTGCAACAAAATATTTACCAGGATTATTTCTCTAAAGAGCGTGAGTTTATCAATACAAATGACACATCAGCGACAAGAAACTATAACCACCGCTTTAATATGAGGCTCGAATACGACATTGATTCGATGAATACATTGATATTGGTGCCAAAGATGAGTTTTCAAACTAATATTTCAACGGATACTACGAATAAGGATGATTTTCGAGCCGGAAAAACAAACAACTTAAACAATACAAACGCCTTCGGTTATAATTTATCAAATAATTTAACGTTCAGGCATAAATTTCTTACTAAAGGACGGACAATTTCATTGTCATTAACAACTACCGATAATTATAAATATCCTAAGGTGCAAACTGAGACCGATTCTGTAAACCGAAAAACAGATAACTTAACGAGGTATACCAATCAAAACCAGGATAATTTAACAAAAGGTTATTCTGTTTCATCCAATGTTATGTATACTGAACCACTTGGAAAAATCAGCCTGCTGCAAATTAATTATAACAACTCTATTACTCATAGTGAAGCCGAATTGCTCACTTATAATTTATTAAAATTGAATAACCCTATTGATACTTCATTGTCGAATACATATAACAGCAATTATACAACAAATTCTGCCGGATTGGGATATCGTATGCAGGCTAAGGGTTTTAATGGCTCATTTACGATGAACTACCAATTAGCCCAATTGAATGGCACAACTGTATTCCCGGATTCTTTAAAAATTGACAGATACTTTAAAAATCGGATGCCTATGGCATTGATCAGGTTTAAATTTTCCGATAAAAATAACATTTCGGTTATTTACAGGGCATCAACCACTTCACCAAGCATTGCACAATTACAAAGTGTTGTTAACAACACAAACCTGCCCGACCTTAGCATTGGAAACCCTGACCTGAAACAACAATACAGCCATAATTTCATTTCAAGAATTTCTTTTGTTAACCCGAAAATCGACAAACTTTTTTACATTTATTAACGCTAATTATACGTTAGATCCAATTGGTGTGTCACAAACTACCGCATCTAAAAATGATACTATTACGGCATAATTTTAAAAAAGTGGAAGGTTAAATATTCCTGTAAATTTTGATCATAGCTGGCAGTTCAATACTTTTATGAATTACGGGTTCCCGATACATTTATAAAATCGAACCTGAACTTTAATGCAGGGGTTTCCTATCTAAAAATTCCCGGCCAGATTAACGACACTATTAATTATACCGGTACTTTTAGCATTACCCCTGGTGTTGTGTTAAGCAGTAATGTTAGTGAAAACCTCGATTCTCACCGTTTTGTATTTTGGCGGCTACAACTTTGTCAGGACTACTGTAAACGCGACAAATAACAGCGATTACGATTCACATCAGGCCGAGTTGAAATTTTCATGGATTTTCTGGAAAGGGATTGTTTGGACAAACGATGTTACAAACCAATATTATAAGGGTTTATCATCAAAAAGCTATAATCAGGATTATATTTTGTGGAACATGGGATTAGGGAAAAAATTATTTGCTAACCAGCGTGGCGAAATAAAATTAAATGTGTACGACCTGTTAAATCAGAATACCATAATTAACCAGACTGCAAACGGAAATTATATGCAGGACACCCGGACTAATGCACTGAAAAGATATTTCATGCTCACGTTTACTTATAACCTGAGACAATTTAATACAAAAGGAAACAGCAATACAGATGACCGTCACAAATATGATAATCCGACATTCGATCGTCCCCAGCACGATCATCCGCCAATAACCATGTACCATTTTAATTCATAGTTAACATTTCTCAGTAAAAAGTCAATAGCAACTTAAGTACTTTAACTCATGAATTTTTTTTCTCCAAACTTCCAATTCCG
>CAVSGB010000342.1:0-11251 GCA_963726845.1 uncultured Bacteroidota bacterium
TATAATTTTGGCTGGACGTATAATGATTACACCATTGGCACACCTTTAATTACTTCGCCGGTATTGCTCAAAGGCAACGAATCGGATTATATCAGGAACAATAAGGTAATTGCCCATCATATAGGATTTGAAGGTAACCTTTCTGAAAATATCAAGTACAAAACATTCTTTACTTATTCTCTTAATTATGGGACCAATGCTTACCCTTTTAGTTCTGTAAAGAATCAAATTTCATACTATGCCAATTTAATGTACTTTATTTCAAAACTTAAAATTTCGATCATTGCTGCACTCGCAATAGATAGGGGAGAAATGTATGGAAATAATTCAGGTATTAACTTAGGAATAAGAAAAGTTTTTTAAGTTGGATTTTTTTTAATTCTTAAAATGGATCTTTTATTTAGCTTATTTTTGCCCTGTAAAATTCCCTGTTCATTCGTGCAATATTTGAAATTTTAATTTCTTTAGGACATTCTGCTTCACAAGCTCCGGTATTGGTGCAATTCCCAAACCCTAATTCATCCATTTTGTCCACCATTGCCTGCACACGTTCTTTGGCTTCGATTTGTCCCTGTGGCAATAGTGCAAGGTGGGAAACTTTAGCTGATACAAATAGCATTGCTGAAGCATTTTTACAGGCAGCTACACAAGCGCCACAACCAATACATTGCGCAGCATCCATGGCCAATTCTGCATTAGCTTTATTTATAGGTATTGTATTGGCATCGGGCATACCACCGGTATTTACTGAAACGTAACCGCCGGCCTGGATTATTTTATCGAAGGCGGAACGATCTACAACCAAATCGCGTATGATAGGAAATGCCCTTGCACGCCAGGGTTCAATCACAATAGTGTCGCCATCTTTAAATTTTCGCATATGCAACTGGCAGGTCGTAACTCCGCTATCGTTGCCGTGGGGGCGACCATTTATATATAAACTGCACATGCCACAAATGCCTTCTCGACAATCGTGATCGAAACATACTGGAATTTCGAGTTTTTCGACAAGTTTTTCATTTAACTGATCGAGCATTTCGAGGAATGAACATTCCGGAGAAATACCATTAATCTTGTAACTTTCAAAATGCCCTTTGGATTTCGCATCTTTCTGCCGCCAAATCCTTAAAGTTAAATTCAATAATTTTTCTTCAGACATATTCTTTGGTTTCTGTATATTGTTACTTTTTTTAAACAAAATAATCTTAAGAAAAGAATAAGGATTATTATTTATAATTTCTTTGTTTGAGTTCAATAAACTCATATTTTAAATCTTCTCTGTGCATAACCGGTTCCTGGTTTTCACCTTTAAATTCCCAGGCGGCAACATATTTGAACTTTTCATCATTTCTTAAAGCTTCTCCTTCTGCTGTCTGATATTCTTCACGAAAATGCCCTCCACAACTTTCTTCACGGTGCAATCCATCGCGTGCAACCAATTCGCCGAGTTCAAGAAAATCGGCAACACGAAAAGCCTTCTCCAGTTCCGGATTAAATTCTTCATTAGAGCCGGGAACATAAACATCTTTCCAGAATTCATTCCGAAGCTCAGCTATTTCTTTAATTGCCTTTGATAAGCTTTCTTTTGTGCGGCCCATACCAACATTTTCCCACATAATGTGGCCCAATTTTCTATGAAAACTATCGACACTGTGCTTCCCTTTTATTCCAAATATTTTTGCAATCCTGTTTTTTACTTCTGTTTCTGTTGCTACAAATTCCGGTGCATCAGTGCTAAATCTTGGAGTACGGATTTCGTTGGCCAGATAATTTTGAATTGTGTATGGAAGAACAAAATAGCCGTCTGCAAGTCCCTGCATCAATGCAGATGCACCTAATCGGTTGGCTCCATGATCGCTAAAATTTACTTCACCAATCGCATAAAGTCCCGGAATAGTTGTCATTAATTCATAATCGACCCAGATTCCTCCCATTGTATAATGGATTGCAGGATAAATCATCATCGGTGTTTTGTACGGATTTTCATCTACAATTTTCTCGTACATCTGAAAAAGATTGCCATAGCGTTCTTCGATGACATGTTTTCCAAGTCGGTTTATAGCATCAGAGAAATCGAGATATACTGCCAGTCCGGTCGAACCGACACCAAATCCTGAATCGCAACGTTCTTTTGCAGCACGCGATGCAACATCGCGTGGAACAAGGTTCCCGAATGCCGGATACTTGCGTTCAAGATAATAATCGCGATCTTCTTCTTTTACATCAATTGGTTTTATAAGACCTTTACGCAACTTCCCGGAAATTTCCTTGTCTTTGGGTATCCATATTCTTCCATCGTTACGTAAGCTTTCGCTCATTAAAGTAAGCTTGCTTTGATATTCACCGTGAACCGGGATACATGTAGGGTGAATTTGTGCATAACATGGATTCCCAAAGTAAGCGCCACGTCGCCATGCTTGCATTGCCGCGCTTGCGTTCGAACCCATCGCGTTGGTAGATAGATAAAAAGTATTACCGTAGCCACCAGTTGCCAAAACAACAGCATGTCCAAAATGGCGTTCCAATTTACCTGAAACAAGGTTTCGTGTTATAATACCACGGGCTTTTCCTTCAATCAAAACAACATCGACCATTTCGGTACGCGAAAACATTTTTACAGTTCCTTTTTCAATTTGACGACTAAGAGCACTATATGCGCCCAAAAGTAATTGTTGTCCGGTTTGCCCGCGTGCATAGAACGTTCGAGACACTTGTGCGCCTCCAAATGACCGGTTGTCCAACATGCCTCCATATTCACGGGCAAAAGGCACACCTTGTGCTACACACTGGTCAATGATATTGCCACTTACTTCAGCCAACCTGTACACATTGGCTTCGCGGGAACGGTAATCGCCACCTTTAATAGTATCGTAAAACAACCGATAAATACTGTCGCCATCATTAGGATAATTTTTTGCAGCATTAATACCACCCTGTGCGGCAATACTATGTGCACGTCGCGGGCTATCCTGGTAACAAAATACTTTTACATTGAAACCAAGCTCACCCAGACTGGCAGCAGCAGAAGCACCTGCAAGGCCGCTTCCTACAACTATAATATCGAGTTTATGTTTGTTGGATGGGTTTACCAAGTTCTGATGCGCTTTATAATGATTCCATTTTTCGGACAGTTCACCATCTGGTATCTTTGAATTGAGTTCCATATTTATTTTTTTAGAGCCCCACCCTAGCCCTCCCCGAAGGAGAGAGAATAAAGCTTTTCTGGGCATTTGGTTCATTTTATATTTTTGCCTTTCTTACTCCTCCCCTTTGGGGAGTTTGGGTGGGGCATTTACTATTTTATGTAAAGTATATATAAAGGAATAATAGCAAAACCTGCTGGTACAAAAATTGAATATACTATCCCCAGAAAATTTATTATCGGTGTATATTTTTTATGTTCCCAGCCCATTGTCTGAAATGCACTTTGAAAAGCATGGTTCAGGTGAAATGAAAGAAATATCATAAATCCGATATAAATACATGAATAAACCGGATTTCTAAAAAGGGTTAGTACCATATTATAAAAATCATGTTTGTCATTAGTTCCCTCAGGTATGTTGACCCAACCCAATTTAACAAAATAAAAATTCATAAAATGAAGTGCAAGAAATACAAAAATGATGGCACCGGTATGAATCATATATTTCGAAAAAAATGATGTTTGGGAATGATTGGTTTTTGCATAACGTACTGGCCTGGCAAACCAATTCTGAATTTGCACTAAAATTCCATAGAAAATATGAAGGATAAAACCACCAAAAAGAAATATCTCCAGAATTTTAACAAGAATATTGGTCGTCATAAATTTAACCGCAATGGAATATGCAGCACCACCGTCGTTGAGCATTACAAGAAGGTTTATTCCCAAATGTACCAGCAAAAACAGGCATAGGAATAAACCGGCAAGCCCCATCATCAGCTTTTTACCAATTGAAGAATTCACGAAATTGCCCATAGATTTATTCAAATAAGTTAATTAAAATTGCATGTTATAACATTTTTCATTTTAATACACAGTTTTATAAATTCTTAAACAGAAAATAATAATTTTAGTGAATTAAAGAGAACGCAAATTTATTCGGTTACGAATGTATATACAAAGTAAATGTGTAATTTAAAATCAATCTAAATCATTTTTGTTAATTATTTGAAATTGAAATTTTAAAATACCCTGGTAACATGCGATATAAAAAAATAAACAATTATTTTTTCGAAAAAAACAGGCAGAAATTATCGAGACGACTGACAAATCTATCATTAGCAATATTATTTTCAAACGATGAAATGCCCAGGACAGCCGATCAATTTTTCCCATACAGGCAAAATTCAAATTTATTTTATTTGTCAGGCATTGAACAACCACGTACAATACTTTGCCTTTGCCCGGATTATCCCAATTACCGTTATCACGAAATATTATTTATTGAAAAACCTTCTGAACGCCATCAAACCTGGTATGGAAATCAACTTAACAAAGAACAGGTAACTGAACTTTCGGGAATAAAGTCAGTTTTTTGGCTTGAAAATTTCGAGCAGTTGCTTTCTGAATTAATGAAACATGCAAAACATATATTTGTTTCATTGCAGGACGAAAACCGGTCGTTCGATGATGTTCAGCAGAGGGAGTTCAGGTTTATAAAAAAAATTAAAAATTTTTATCCTTTACACCAGTATCAATATCTGAACCCAGTTATAAACGAATTGCGGCAGATTAAAGAACCCGAAGAAATTGATCAAATTAAAAATGCAATTGAAATCACTGAAAAAACATTTTATAAAATAGCAAGAATTATAAAATCAGGAATTCATGAATTTGAAATTGAAGCTGAAATTATTTCTGAATTTATACGCAATGGGGCTTCAGGTCATGCTTTTCAGCCAATTGTCGGTTCAGGGAAAAACGCTTGTATTTTGCATTATACAGAAAACAAAGATGTTTGCAATAGTAATGATCTGATACTAATTGATTTTGGAGCTGAGTTAGCAAATTATAATGCCGATGTAACACGTGTTCTTCCTGTTTCCGGCTTTTTTACAAAAAGACAAAGAGATGTTTATCAGGCTGTATTAAGACTTCATGATAAAGCAATATCTCTTTTAAAACCAGGTACTACTATTGAAAAAATAAACCAGGAATTGGTTTCTCATTTTGAAAAAGAAATGATTTACCTGGGATTATTGTCCCGTATTGAAATAGATAACCAGGATCCTGAAAAACCTCTGTATAAAAAATATTTTATGCACGGTATTTCGCACTATCTCGGTCTTGATGTACACGATGCAGGCAGTAAAACTGAAATTTTGATGCCGGGAATGATTGTTACCTGCGAACCCGGATTGTATATTCAGGAAGAAAATTTAGGTATCAGGCTCGAAAATGATATACTTATTACTGAACATGGCAATATAAATCTTACTGAAAGTATTCCTATACGGCCGGATGATATTGAAAAATTATTGGTAAAAAATATTTCTAAACATTAAACCTGAAGTGCATGATGTCGCCATCCTGCACAACATATTCCTTTCCTTCGATCGCGATTTTTCCGGCATCACGGCAGGCTGCATCTGATCCGAATTTAATATAGTCGTTGTATTTTATAACCTCAGCACGGATAAATCCTTTTTCAAAATCTGTATGTATTATTCCGGCTGCCTGTGGGGTTTTTGTACCTTTTACATAGGTCCACGCACGCGATTCGTCCAGGCCGGTAGTAAAATATGTTTCCAAATTTAGCAATTTATAAGCTGCATGAATGAGCCTCGAAACACCCGATTCATGCAACCCAATCTCTTTCAGGAACATTTGCCTTTCTTCGAACGTTTCAAGTTCGGCTATTTCAGATTCAATTTTTGCTGCAACTATCAATATTTCAGCGTTTTCATCATGTATTGCATTCCTGAAAGCATCAACATATTTATTCCCTTTTAATGCCGATTTCTCATCTACATTGCACACATAAAGTATGGGTTTATCTGTTAACAAAAAAATATCATGTGCCAGCTTGTGATCTTCCTTATTATCGAGTTTAACTGTTCGGGCCGATTTGCCTTGTTCGAGAACAGATTTGTATTGCATGAGAATATCGAGCAATCTTTTAGCCGATTTGTCGCCGCCACTTTGTGCCTGCTTTTGTGTTTTTGCAATCCGGTTTTCGACTGTTTCGAGATCCTTCAATTGCAATTCTACATCAATTATATCCTTGTCGCGAACAGGATTTACAGAACCATCAACGTGAATAACATTGTCGTCATCAAAGCATCGCAGGACATGGATTATCGCATCAGTTTCGCGGATGTTGGCGAGGAATTTATTTCCCAAACCTTCGCCTTTGCTTGCGCCCTTGACCAGACCGGCAATGTCGACAATTTCAACAGTTGCAGGAATTACACTTTTAGGTTTATCAATTTCTGCGAGTTTTACAAGCCTGCTGTCTGGAACTGTTATTACGCCGAGGTTAGGCTCAATTGTACAGAAAGGAAAATTAGCCGCCTGTGCCTTTGCATTCGACAAACAATTAAAAAGAGTCGATTTTCCAACATTAGGCAAACCTACGATACCACATTGCAAACCCATATTTTAAAGTTAAATTATCAAAAAGCAAAGTTAAGGCTTTAAGTTGATTTTCAAATTCAGTTAAATTATGACAAAAAAAGCAGGACCTAAATGGCCCTGCTTTTTTAAATGAAGCTTAATTGAAATTTACTTCACTTTTTCCGGTGCTGGAGCTGGTGCTGTAGTTGACTTTTTTTCGACTTTTGCGTCTTTTCCTGTTGCACTGCTCTTTGTTTTGTGAGTTTTCTTGTTCGACTTTTTTTCGGTCTTGTTTTCCTGTTTCACTTCCTTTTTATCCTTACTAGTCGGAGTTGCTGTCGGTGCAGTATTCTGGGCAATCAAAAAATTTAGGGAAAAAATCCCAGCTAATGCTAATACAAATAACTTTTTCATGACTTTAAATTTTAGTTTGTAATTGAAAATTTCATCTTTTTGACCAGTTCATATCAAATAAGTTTAATGGGAACATCGATTTGTTTGGTTAATATATGTTAAGCTGTTTTATTGCATAATGAAGAGCGATATTACTTATTTTATCGTTCTGAGAAAGAAAAACCTGTAGCTTTAGTTTATCATTACATATCTTTGAGTTCAAATATCAATATTTTCTGAATTGCTCAATTAAAGTCAATTTGCAGCATAAACGATTTTTAATACCTTCGTGCCATGAATTAAATTAATAAAACATGAAACATCCATGCACTTTCGTTCATTGCAAGAATATAAATATAACATGGAAGTTTAGCTTCGCTGAGCCCTTCAGGGTTCATGAGAATCAGCTAAAAGATTATTAAATGTTTAACCTAAATTTATTCTCATGAATATAAAAACCTTAAAAATAGCAGTATCAGAGGCAATATTAACCATTTTTCTTTTGGTTGCAAGTTTCAGTTCACAAGCTGCGATAGTTTCTTTTACGAAAGATTCCGATGGTGTGACTTTCAGATTAGATACAGGTTTAATGAAAATTAAAATTTGCAGTAATGAAATCATTGAGGTTAAATATACCACATTAGTAGCTTTTGCAGCTAAATCCTCTCTTGTGGTAACAAATTCCTGGAATAATACACCTGAATTCGTATTGGCTAAAAATTCAAGTCAATACACTGTAAGTACAAGCAAATTAAAAATTATTATTGACAGCCTTACCAATTCAATAAAATATTTTGATCTGAATAATTCCTTAATACTTTCAGAAGATGGTTATGCCGGGAAGAAAATGACAGCGGCCACTATTGTTGGCATCAGTACTTTTAATTGTTCTACACAATTTAAGTCGCCGGCAGACGAAGCTTTGTTTGGACTTGGATGTCATCCGACAGATGCGGGCGCAATGAATTATAAAGGCCGTAACCAGGATATGGCAATTCAGTATATGACCGGCGCTATTCCGGTACTTCTGTCTAATAAAGGTTATGGACTGATGTGGGACAATTACTCAGCATCAAATTTTTATGGAACTATTGCCTCCAATACAAAATATAAATATGTATCCGAGAGCGGCACAATGGTAGATTACTTTTTTTTCTATGGCCTGAATTCGATCAAATCATTTCACTTTACCGTCAGACAACCGGTCAGGCTCCTTTGTTCCCAAAATGGGCATATGGTTTTTTTCAGTCGCAGGACAGGTACCAAAGCCAGGCCGAAGTGTTGTCGGTTAAGAATAATTACAGGAACAATCATTTACCTGTCGATTGTATTGTGCAGGATTGGTATTACTGGTACCCTGATTTCATTGGTTCCGATATCATGTACCCTGCAAATTATCCTGATCCAAAAGGTATGGTCGATTCTTTGCATCTTGCAAATATTCATGGAATGATTTCAATATGGCCTGTTTTTGATTCATCGACCAAAAATTATACTGAACTAAAAAATGCCAGTGGATTGACTAGTATCGTCTGGAGTGATGTGATGACAAATAAACTTGATACCTATTATGATGCCCATGATTCAACCGCCAGGAACATCTACTGGAGACAGGCAAATGAAAGCCTGATCACACCTTATGGCTGGGATGCCTGGTGGGTTGACCAATGCGAACCTGATAACGGTGGAGACCTAAATGCAAGAAGAAAAGCTGTATTCGCTATTGGAAAAGGCATAGATTACTTTAATACTTATTCCTTAATGCATTCGGTTGGGTTATATAAAAACTGGAGGCACGATATTTCAGGGAAACGCTCATTTTTCTTAATCCGACAAGCTTTTGCAGGCCAACAAAGAAATGCAACAACCTTATGGTCTTCCGACATTACAAGCGAGTTCAGCTCATATAAAATTCAGGTGCCACAAGGCATCAATGCGTGTGTTGCCGGAATTCCCTATTGGACATCAGATATCGGAGGATACCGTAGTTTAACTTGGACAGCACCTGATTGGACAACAGCTGCAAACAGGGAGTTATTTACCCGTTGGTTCCAGTTTGGTACATTTTGTCCTATATTCAGAATACACGGCAAAGGCGAAAAGGCTTTGTTTTCAAATAATTGGGATGCTGCTACAAAATCAATTTTATTGAATTACGATAACCTTCGTTATCGTCTCATGCCTTACATCTATTCGTTGGGGTGGAAAGTGACAAACGAAAATTATACGATAATGCGCGCGCTTGCATTCGATTTCAGGCTTGACGCAGCAATAAATAATATCCAGGACCAATATATGTTCGGTCCGGCATTTTTAGTGAACCCGGTCACAGACCAGCTCTACAGTAATAATGCTACTTCCGGTGAAATTAAAACCCGAAAAGTTTATCTGCCTAATTCAATAATATGGTATGATTTCTGGACAGGTGAAGCTTATAAGGGTGGACAAACAATTGATGCCCAATCTCCAATTGAAAAAATACCATTGTACATTAAAGCCGGATCAATTGTCCCAATGGGGCCTTACCTCCAATATGCAACGGAAAAGGAAGCAGATACTATAGAGTTAAGAATATATGCAGGGGCTAATGGGCAATTTACTATTTATGAAGATGAAAATGATAACTATAATTATGAAAATAGTAAGTTTTCAGAAATTCCTATTGTTTATAACGATACAATAAAACAATTGACAATAGGAAATCGAATTGGGAGTTACGACAGTTTGCCCCACAATAGAACTTTTAATATTGTATGGGTAAGCAAAGGATATGGAACAGGAGTTGAAATTACCAATAATTGCGACACAACAGTATCTTATAGTGGCTTTCGAATTGATCTGCCAAATAAGCAGAAACCAATTGAAGTGGATATTCCTTCAACAAAATCTTCCGGGTTCAATTGTTCAATTTATCCCAATCCTGCAAGTGATAAAATTAATATCAGTATTAATTCAGAAACTTCGGGCAATGCTGAAATTAAAATTTTTGATTTGACTGGGAAATGTGTTTACAATACCAATAATTATATTGTATCAGGCAAGAGTGATCTAACACTTAACGTAAAACTTTCTAAATTCATTTCCGGTGAATATTTAATCAATGTCAAATTGGGTAAAAACTATATTAATAAAAAAATAGATATCCTTACCTGAATTCTGCAAATAATGAAGTCAAAGAATCTTCTTTTTGCATGAAGTAGCATTGGATTCCCAATTTTTCAGCTTCATTAATGTTAATTAATGTATCATCTATAAATAATGTTTGCGAAGCTTTAAACCCATTTTCATTTAAAACTTTTATGTAAATTTCTTCATCAGGCTTTCTCATTTGAATCCTGCACGAATAATAAGTTTTATGAAAAAGAGAACTAAAATCGGGTATTCCATGGTTTTCATATAAATAACCAAAAAAATACCTGAGGTGGATTTCATTTGTATTGCTTAATAAAATGGTATTAAAATGGCTTTTTAAGTTTTTGAGCAATACGATATTTTCCTCCGGTAAATTAAGCAACATGGCATTCCATGCATTATCAAAGACATCGTCTCCAATTTCTATATGTGCCGCCTGCAATAAGCCTTTTCTGAATTCATTTGGTGCAATTAACCCTTTGTCATATTTATCAAATAAACTGGTCTGGTGCAATTGACTATAAATTTTATCAAAATTATCAAGCCCTATTTGTCTGAATGTAGCTATTGTACACTGATAATCAATATTTATTATAACCCCGCCAAGATCAAAAATAATATTTTGTATGCCTGTAAATTTTTTTTCTCCCAAAAACAAATCTGTCATAAAAAATTGAATAAACGTTTGAAAAATTAGGTACAAATATGTATTATTGCAGTCCCAAAAATAGATATTAGTTATTAGATGTTTGTAATTAGTTTGTAGGTTCTTTAATTAGTATTTCGAACAACTTAAAAATAATTCTTTTTAATAAGATTTTCAAAGTAATATTATTTAAGACGAATATTTTGGAAGGAAAGAAATAAAATCGAATAACTAATATCTAAAAATTATTTAGGGGGAGAGATAGCTCAGTTGGTTAGAGCACCTGACTCATAATCAGGGGGTCGCAGGATAATGCCCTGCTAAAGACAATATTAATTAAGCCACTTACAGACGTTTTTTGTGAAGTGGTTTTTTATTGCTTACCAAACAATTTGCCAAACATAGACCTCAACTTCACTAATTGAAAATATCTATAATTGTCAAATTTCCTTTTTATCGAAAATCATTACAGTTTATTTCTATTTCTAAATTTTGATTATTTATTGCAGCAAAAATCAATAAAATCATCAGATTTTACATTG
>CAVSGB010000343.1:0-14459 GCA_963726845.1 uncultured Bacteroidota bacterium
AAATATTGATCTTACAGGAATTGTTTTGTTGTTATTTTTAGTTGGCATGCTTTCGGTTTTTGCCGGAATTATGTTTGCCTGCCGGGAAGTTCTGAAAGGTTATCAAATTGCACTAATAGAAATAAAGGAGAGCTAAATATCCAATGTAAATACCCCTTCTATTTCGACCAATAATTCAGGTTTGCAAATATCTGCTTTAACATATATCGCGGGAATATTGTCAATTATTTTTTCGCACATGGCTTTAACAGAAGAAAAGTCAGAAGCATTTTTTACATAAACCCTGAAAAAAGTTGGCTTCGCTTTAGACTTGTCAACAATTATATTGTGTTTATGCAAATTTTCTGAAGTTACCAAATGAAAAATATTTTCAAGGGTTAATTTGGTTTGAGCTGCTGCATTGTCTTTTTCAGCCGAAATTTGGCCTTTTATTGCAGCAGTGCCTGAAATGAAAAGAAGGCATTTATTATCAAATATCATAGCCTTAGCACGTTCAAATTTAGGAGTAGTTTCAACACTCTTTATTACTTTGTCATTGAATGCGAGCACTTCTTTGGAATATTTATGAGCATCGCTTTGTACCGGGCTTTTTATTGGAATTACAGTTGTATTATTTTTTTCGCTGATTGCAATAAAATCTACAATTATCCCTCCGGCATCCATTCCAATTCCTGTTGCTGAAGGATACCCGTGGTCAAATTTACTTTTGCCGTAATATTCTGACCGGATATCGTTGAAAATTTGATAATTCTGACTTTTTCCTGTGAACCCGACAATGTTTTCAATATAGTTCCATTGCCTAACTACATTCGAAAAATCCATTTTCTCTGCCTTCAATATGTTTTGCATTTGCTCGAATGCAAAAATTCCCTGGGCATATATATCGCTGATATTGTCTTCGCTACCTATTCCACCGGTAACTACCTGATCGTATAGCTGTGAATGTACAGATAAATATTCGGAATTCCCAACTTTCTTGACTTCAGCCGTTGAAAGATCAAGATCTGGTAAAATTATCAACTCGACCGACACCAATGCATTGGTCAATGGCGTTTGCGGAACAATGCTGGTTGGAACGTGATTCTGGAAAAAACTATTTGATACATCCAACAGAATTTTCTTATCCCTGAAAAAGCTTGGATTGCTTTTATTTGCAACAAAAATAGTTTGTTTGATTATTCCACGTTTACTTATTTCGCGTTTTTCGAGATACTTAAACAGTTGAATGTAACAATTGTTAAGCTGTTCTGAAACAGACTTGCCAGCATTAGGCAAAATACCAAAAAATTCCATTCCCACATCAATATTTCTCACAATTTCGTTCAGCATGAATAAAATTTTACTATTAGAGCTTTATTAATTATTTTAGCAAAGTAAAAAAATTACAAGTTCCAAAAATACTATAAAAAGATAATTTAAAAATTAAAAATTGCATTTATACGTCATTACGATTGTAAAATAGCTGGTAACATGCGTTCTGGATTAAATGAATACAATACAATGTAGTTTGATTAAGAAAAATTATGAATTCTAATTACTTGAAAACCTCATCCCCAACCCCTTCTCCAATTGGAGAAGGATTTAGGGTGAGGTTTGTATGCTTAATTAAACGACCTTGATTCACTGATATTAAATTGTTAAAACCATTTATAATTAGACGACCATGAAAAATCTATTAATTGCCTGTATCTGTTTAATTATAGTATTGAGCTGTTCAAAAGAGACAGACAACACTCCTGTAATTTCGCCAGTGTCGGCATTTTCCTTTTCATATAGTAGCAGCAATTACAAAATTGTTCAATTTCAGAATGCCAGCCATTATATTAATTCCAGTTCAAAATATTATTGGACATTTGGCGACAGCGCCGTGTCAGAAAAGGAGAATCCAAGCTACACTTACAAAGCTGATGGCGACTATAAAGTAGTATTGAAAGTAACAAATGGAAACCTTAGCGATTGTTCTGTGCAGACTGTTCATATTACAAAGCTAATTATCGATTCAACTGCAAAGTCGCCGATTGTTGCTTTTGTGTACTCGCAAAACAAAAATGTAGTTTATTTCCAGGATGCTTCTGCTGGAACAGATTCAAAGACAACATATTATTGGACATTTGGTGATGGAGATACCGCATCCAATGAAAACCCGAACCATGTATATGCTTTGGAAGGTATATTTAATACGGTATTAAAGGTTACTGCCAATGGGAAAAGTTATTGTTTTTCCAAATCTATTTTGATTACAACTTCTTCTAATCCTGCATATGACACAATAAGGCCGGTACCAATGTTTACATATACTTATTTGAATGGTACAACTTATTTTTTCGATGCAAGTTCATTTACAACTTCTGCAACTACTTATCATTGGTATTTTGGCGATGGTACTGAATCAACAGATGAGAATCCAACCTATGTTTACCCGGCTAACGGGAGTTATTCGGTGGTATTAAAAGTCTCGAACACCAATTATACTGTATCTTACGAGAAACAAATTGAAATTCCTGTGCCTTTGACAATCGTACCTTCAATAAGTTTTGTATATACAAAAACGGCAACTGGTATCAATTTCCAGAATTCAAGTTCTAATATAATGGCGACAGCTTCTTATTTTTGGACTTTTGGGGATGGATTAACTTCATCTGATGAAAATCCTTTTCATTCATATACAAAAAACGGATCGTATGAAGTTGTACTGAAAGTAACTAACGAAAATATCAGCAATAGTTACTCGACCTTGGTAATATGGCCATAGCATAAACAAGAAATGTAGTACCCGGACAATGCATTCGGGTACTACATTTCAATTATAAATAGTTTTATATCCAGACCTGGCATAAGAAAAGCTAAGCAGGATTTTCTTTTTCTTCTTTTTTGGGTTCTTCCTTTTCAGGCTTAGGCAATAGTACTCTTCGGGATAATTTGAGTTTATTTGTTTTCTTGTCGATCTCGATAAGTTGTACATCAATTTCCTGCCCTTCTTTTAACACGTCTTCAACTTTGTTTACACGTTTCCAGTCTATTTCTGAAATGTGCAACAACCCGTCTTTCCCGGGTAAAATCTCAACAAATGCGCCATAGGCCATAATTGATTTTACTTTACCTTTATATATTTCTCCTTCTTCAGGAATAGCAACAATGCCTTTAATTCTCCTCAACGCTGCATCAATGGCTTCTTTGTTGTCCGCAAAGATATCAACAACACCCTGGTTCCCAATTTCTTCAATTACAATTGTAGAACCCGTTTCACGCTGGATTTCCTGGATAACCTTTCCACCTGCCCAATAACAGCGCCAATACTTTCGCGGGGAATATAAATCTGCTGGATACGGGGTGTATGAGGTTTAAGTTCAGCACGGGGTTCTGCCATAACTTCGGTAATTTTACCCAGGATATGCAATCTTCCTTCTTTAGCCTGCTGAAGCGCTTTGGACATTACTTCATAAGAAAGGCCATCGACTTTAATATCCATTTGTGTAGCAGTAATCCCATCTTTTGTACCGGCAACTTTAAAGTCCATGTCGCCGAGGTGGTCTTCGTCGCCTAAAATATCAGATAAAATGGCGTATTTGCCAGTAGTTGCGTCAGTTATAAGGCCCATGGCAATACCAGAAACAGGTTTTTTCATTTTTATCCCGGAATCCATGAGCGCCAGTGTTCCTGCACAAACAGTTGCCATCGAAGATGAGCCGTTCGATTCAAGTATATCTGAAACTACCCTGACAGTATATGGATTTTCAACACCATTTGGCACCATGTTTTTCAATGCCCTGTGAGCGAGGTTACCATGTCCTATTTCTCTCCTGCTGATACCACGGCTTGCTTTTGCTTCACCGGTAGAGAATGGAGGGAAGTTATAATGTAAAACGAATTTTTCAGTACCCTGGATCATTACTTCATCGATAACTTTTTCGTTTAATTTGGTGCCTAATGTAACAGTAGTCAATGATTGGGTTTCGCCACGCGTAAAAATAGCTGAGCCGTGTGCAGCCGGCAAATAATCTACTTCGCACCATATCGGCCTAATTTCATCTGTCTTTCGGCCATCGAGCCGGATACTTTCATCAAGTATCATGTTTCGCATAGCTGCCTTTTCAACTTCATGATAATAACGTTCAACAAAAGGTTTTTTTGCTTCACGTTCTTCTTCAGGAAAGGTAAGGATGAAATCTTCTTTTAATTTTGCAAATGCATCCGAGCGCTCATGTTTGGGCATGAAAGATTTTGCAATTGCATAAACTTTGACATAAAGCTCAGCTTTAATGCGGGTGTGAGTCCTTCATCATTTTCTTCATGATTGTATACTCGTTTCACTAATTTGCCAGCCATTTCAGCAAATTCTATTTGTACCTTGCAATGTTTCTTAATTTCTTCATGGGCGAGTTTAATTGCTTCGAGCATGTCATTTTCACTCACTTCGAGCATTTCGCCTTCTACCATTAAAATATTATCGATTGTAGCGCCAACCATAATATCCATATCAGAATCCTTAAGTTCAGAGTAAGTAGGATTTATTACAAACTTCCCGTTTATACGGCCTACACGTACTTCTGAAATAGGCCCGTTAAATGGTACGTCCGAAACTGCAAGTGCGGCAGAAGCTGCAAGGCCTGCCAATGCATCGGGAATAATATCTTTATCAGCAGAGATCAGGTTTATGGTAACAAATGTTTCTGCATGAAAATTATCCGGGAACAAAGGGCGCAATGCCCTGTCAACAAGTCGGGCCACCAGGACTTCATAGTCGGAAGCTTTGGCCTCCCTTTTCATAAACCCGCCGGGAAAACGTCCGACTGCTGCAAATTTTTCTTTATATTCAACAGAAAGAGGCATGAAATCTGTATCGGGCTTGGCTTCTTTAGCAGCAACTACTGTTGCAAGAAGCATTGTCTTTCCCATTTTTACAACTACTGAACCATCGGCCTGTTTAGCAAGTTTGCCTGATTCAAGGGTAATAGTACGTCCATCGCCCAGGGTTATTGTTTTTTCGATTAAATTATACATTGATTTATTTAAATTTTTTTACTTCAGGAAAAAATATGTACAAAAAAAGGCAATTGATATTGCCTTTTATTTTCTCAAATTCAGCGATTTAATTATATCCCTGTATCTTTTGATGTCTCTTTCTTTGAGATAATCGAGCTGTCTTCTGCGTTGACCTACTAATTTTAACAAAGCCCGCTGTGTACTAAAATCTTTTTGATTTACTTTCAAGTGCTCAGTAAGGTGGTTGATACGATGTGTAAATAAAGCCACCTGGCTTTCGGGAGAGCCAGTATTGTTTTTATCCTTGCCAAATTTTGCAAAAAGCTCGTGCTTCTTTTCGATAGTTAATTGCATATCTTCTAAATGTTATTTCTTTGTACTACAATTTTTTTAGAACCGCAAAGTTATTTATTTTTTTTAATATCACAAACAGGAATTTATTTTTGAAATTTAGGTTAATTTTTTTTGAGGTGCTATGTACCTGACAATTTTTATTTTCTTGAGTAGCTTTGTGACAACTTTGTGATAGTTTGTGCTATAGCTGTTACACAAAGAGTACAAAGAGTACAAAGAATACACAGTGTAACACCAGGTTAAATCTATCTTATTGAATGAAAATTTTAGTAAGTCTTATTTAACACAAAATAAAACAGTTTGCAATCTGATAATTGAATTTTTAAAGTCAGGTTCATTTACATCAAAAGTAACAAGGAAATAATCCTGATGTCAATTTAAATGATTGAATAAAAATACTATTTCTTCAAATCTTCAAATCTTCAAATCTTCACTTATTAAGCCACAATTTAAAGTCCGCAACATTATTTACACTCACAATAACTTCCTGGTCAGGTTTAGGCTTTATATCGAGCTTTAAGCGGCTCTTCGAAACAATATGCATGTTTTCGATGCAATCGACGTTTATTATAAATTGCCTGTTTATCCTGAAAAATTTTTTTGGGTCTAGAATTTCTTCCAGTTTTTCAAGTGTATAATTGATATCGTAACTTTTGTTTTCCATTGTACAAATGAAAACGCCTTTTTCGTTTACATGAACAAATGCAATTTCCGAACTTTTTATTGTCCTTAATTTTTGTCCGGCATTTACAAGAAACCGCTCCTGATATTGTACCGGGTTGCGCAGTGAATCGATAAGTTGGCTAAAATCGGGCAAAATCCTGTTTTCGGTTAATTGATAGTACTTGCGGATGCTTTGTGCCAATTCATCCTGATTGATCGGTTTCAGTAGATAATCAATACTGTTGTGCTTAAAAGCCCTGATTGCAAACTGGTCATAAGCAGTAGTAAATATTACCGGTGTTTTTATTTCTGTTTGTTCAAAAATTTCAAATGCATTTCCATCCGAAAGCTGAATGTCTAAAAATATCAAATCGCATTTGTTTGATGAAAGCCACTGCACTGCATTTCGTACCGACTGCATTTTCGTTAAAACCCTAATATTTTCATCAACCGAATGAATCAAAAACTCAAGGTTGTCTGCGGCAAGTAATTCGTCTTCAATAATAATCACATTCATTTATTCATTCAATAAAGGGATCATTGAAATATATTCATCCTGGGTAGCATAAAACCTCGATTTAGTTTCAGTCAAATGGCCATAGCGTTGTGATAAATTATTCAAGCCTATACCGGTAGTGCCTTCCATATTTTTCTTCAACTGAAGGTTATTCGAAATTACTAAAAATTCATCTTTGACAAACAGCTTTATTTTCAACGGATGTTCTTTTGAAATTTCATTATGTTTAATTGCATTTTCAACCAGTATCTGAAGCGATAAGGGTGGAACAAATTTGTTTAACCAGAAAGATTCAATTTCAACATTAATTTCCAGGTTATTCCCAAAACGAATTTTTTGAAGAAAATAAAACGATTGAAGAAAATCGAGTTCTTCGCGAAGTTCAACGACTATCTTATCACTTACATCAAGTACATAACGATAAATTTTAGAAAATTTATCTACAAAATCAATTGCTTTTTCGGGCGAAATACGAATAAGTGAACTCAGGGAATTTAAACTATTGAATAAAAAATGCGGATTTACCTGGTTCTTTAAAACAGCATATTGCGATTCGGCTTTTTCGCGTTTTAATTTCTCAACTTCAATCCTCGAGTTTATCCACTGCCCGAAAAGGTACCGGCCTTCAAAAAT
The DNA here is from genome assembly GCA_963726845.1 of uncultured Bacteroidota bacterium. Lineage (GTDB taxonomy): Bacteria > Bacteroidota > Bacteroidia > Bacteroidales > DTGW01 > CAVSGB01. Next base: position 7,151 of record CAVSGB010000343.1, read on the forward strand.
AGAAACAGCAATTGTATTAACGATTAATGCAACAACTATATTTGAAAAGAGCATGCTTATCATGCTTTCATTTTCCGGCAATGTTTGTCTGTAACCAAAAAACTTGTAAAGGATAATAAATACAATACTTATAATGAATGCTGAATTAAAATTTGTAAGAACAAACTCTATAAAAAAACGTTTGGTTTTGTTTTTATGCCAGGGAAGTTTTTTATTAATTGCTTCCATCGTAAATATGTTTGCCGACGAAATTAAACAGGTAATCATTATCGAGAATAAGACATTTTCTACCATGAGAGAAGAAGCAATTGGGTCACCTTTTAACCTATAATGTATAAAATAGTACGATGGGATAAGAATGCCTGCAATTGCACAAATTGTAGCAATAACTTTTATCGGGTTTTCAATTTTTTTCATTATCGTAAATAGAATTAGAAATTAATCCTATAATATAACATAGGAAAAATACCCAGTTGGTTTACCAAATCGATCTTTTGGGTAGACTGGTTATATTCTGCATATAAGGGGTTATCATGGTTTGTGAGGTTTTCTACATCAAATGCCCACTCCTGTGAAAATCGCCGGTTGTTAAGACGAAATGCGATTCTAATATCTGCCCGGAAATAATTTGGAAATTGTTTTGTGAAAGCCAGGTTGTTAAAATATACTGTTTGGTGTTGCCTGTCCGATTGCAATGTATCTACCGGAGTATAGCGCTGACCGCCAGATGCGGTAATTCGCGCGTCAATTAATATTAGTTTGTTTTTTCCTGATCCCAGGTTGAATTCTTTCCCGGCAAGTAAATTGACCACATATCGTGTATTAAAAGCAGTATTTCGCCAGTCCCCGTTGATTGCCCTGTACTTCGAATCGAATAACGAAGTCGTCAGCAACGTGTAAAACCCTTTATCAAGAAATTTTTCAAAAGTTATTTCCAATCCATAATTTTTGCCCTTTCCTTTATCGCTCACTGAATCTGGAATTCCTGAATTCATCATCGAACCTGCATTGAGGTTCGAATAAAAACCCGAATCGCGATCGACATAAGCATTATAAATATATTGGTAATAAATCTCTGTTTTTAACCTGAGTGTATTCGAAAAATTTATGTCGTAGCCAACCACAAAGTGATGGCTTTTAATAAAATTCAGGTTTTTGTTTGGCATTTCATATTTTTTGTTTGGCAATTCAGCCTGTACCAATAAAAATTCCGGTTGTGCCTGACTGTGTAAACCATACCCCAGGCTTAATGTCTGTCCCTGAACTACCTGCCAGTTGAACCCAAGCCGTGGTTCGATACTATAATGATTATTAAGGGTTAATTGTTGAAAATGAACGCCCGGGGCCATTGTCAGGTTGTCTGTAAACCGATATTGCCATTGGGCATAAACCTGGTTTAAAAATGTATTGCCCTTGAACATGTAATAATCAATGAATTTGTTTTCGCTTGCTTTATAAGCGCTGTCAACGAGATTAAAACCTAAACGGCTCGTAATTAATCCTACTCTTAAATTATTCCTGCTGTTAAATTTCTTATTATACATAAATGAAGCATATATATTCTTATTCACAAGGTTTTCTCCGAGATAATGTGAAGTTTTATGCGTTATATAACTAATTGAATCTAATGTAGCATTGTTTGTAAGCCCTGTAACAGCTAAAGAAAATTTTGTATAAGAGGTTGCATCGGGATGAAAAGTGTGATTAAACCCCAAAACCCCTGAATTATATTTTGCATAAATATCAAAATTTTCATCCCCGTAAAGCATGCCTTTCGAATTCCAATTTTTACCGCTGCGTATAAAATCAATATTGCTTATGCCTCCAAGCCCGAACAGTTCGAATATGCCTGATTTTAGCGTAGGCATATTAATTTTAAAACTCATGTCCTGATAATAAGGTATTGCAGTGCCAGTGCCAAAATTGACCCCCATCTTTTCGAGTACTCCCAATGTTGAATAACGATAATTGATAAGATATGATGAGTGGTTTTCTCGATTAACGGGGCCTTCAGCGCCAAATTCAAAACCATTAAAGCCGACTTGTCCTAAAAATTCGTTTTTATAGTCGTTCCCGTTTCGCATTTTAATATCAAAAACACCTGAAATTGCATTGCCATATTCTGCGGGAAATGCAGAGGTAATAAAATCGGAATTTGCAAGCACATTGTTGTTTAACATTCCTACCGGCCCGCCAGTTGCGCCCATATTGCCAAAGTGGTTCGGGTTTGGAATATCAACCCCTTCAAGTTTCCATAACAGACCACCCGGTGCATTTCCCCTTATTACAATGCTATTTTCCGCATCATTGGCAGAACTTACACCGGCATAATTTTGGGCCATACGTGCAACATCGTTTCTTGACCCGGCATAACGCTGTGATTCTTCGACAGTGAATGATCTCGCGCTGATTGTGGCCATTTCATTAAGGGCCTTAATTTTTGAATGATTTCCTTTTACGACAACTTCATCAACTTTTGTTACCATTTCTTCCATTTCTATGCTTACAACCAACTCTTTTCCGGTTGTAAGATCAAGGTTATTCAATGGCACATTCTGGTATCCTACAAAACGCGCTTCTAAACTAACGCGTCCAACCGGCATCTTTTCAAATTTAAAATTTCCATTTGCATCGGAAACTGCAGCGACAATAGGATTGGTCCCAATAATTAAAATATTTGCGCCAGGTAAAGGTTGTTGAGATTGCTTGTCCAATATCTGTCCACGAATATTCTGGGTTAATCCCTGTCCTGATATATTAGGATATAACAAAGCAAAGATTACAAATAGGCTAATAAATTTTTTCATTTGTTAGTAAATTTATTGGTTATTATTTTATAATTCAAAATAAGATGAATAAGGCATAATTAATTTCAATAAAATCGGCGAACGGGATAATTTGACGACTGAACGGGAAAAATTGTAAACGCAAAGTCACAAAGACGCAAAGAAAACCTGATCTGGATTTGAACTTGTTGGGCATTTGTGACTTAGTATTAAGCTTTCCCGAATTTTTAGATAACTTCATTGTAACTTAGCTTTAATCTTTCAATTTTATATTTGAAACTAATGACATTTTAAAATAACACAGTCCCCATTGTAATCAAATAATTATGTCTATTAAATTTCTTGTGTTTTGTTCTCACTTCAATTAATAGTATTTTTACAAATGAATAAAAAATATACATTCCTGTATGCCAGATATTATCAAGCTTTTACCCGAATCGGTAGCCAATCAGATAGCCGCCGGCGAAGTTATCCAAAGGCCGGCCTCGGTAATTAAAGAACTTGTTGAAAATGCGATCGATGCTGGAGGAAAAACCATTAAAATTATTATTAAAGATTCAGGGCGGACACTTATCCAGGTTATAGATAATGGCACAGGTATGTCTGGAACTGACGCACGAATGGCTTTCGAACGCCATGCCACATCAAAAATCCGAAAGGCCGATGATTTATTTGCAATTCGTTCAATGGGCTTCAGGGGCGAGGCTCTGGCATCTATTGCTGCAATTGCTGAAGTCACTATTCAAACCCGCAGGATTGAGGATGAAATAGGAGAGGAGATAACTTTGCGTGCTACTGAAGTTATTAGCCAGGAAAATGTTGCCTGTGTTCAGGGAACAAGTATTTCGGTAAAAAACCTTTTTTTCAATGTACCGGCGCGACGAAAATTTCTCAAATCAGAATCTTATGAATTCAGGCTTATAATTTCTGAAATCCATCGGGTGGCATTGTCTTTTCCTGAAGTCGAATTCAAACTTCAACACAACGGTACCGAAGTTTTTCAGCTAACGCCCTGTAACCATAAGCAACGAATTGTGCAATTATTTGGGAAGAATATCAACCAACAATTAATAGATATCAGAACCAATACAACTCTGGTAAAGATAAACGGGTTTATTGGAAAACCCGGAAACGCCAAGAAAAACCAGGGGGAACAGTTTTTCTTTGTAAACAACCGGTTCATGAGGCATCCATATTTTCATAAAGCCATTATGAATGCATATAACCGATTGTTGCCCGCTGATTCAATTCCTTCCTATTTTATCTGGCTGGAGGTCGATCCTGGAAATATCGATGTGAATATCCACCCGACCAAAACTGAAATAAAATTTGAAGATGAACAGGCAATTTGGCAAATTCTTAATGCTACAACCAAAGAAGCATTGGGCAAATTCAATGTTGCCCCATCGATTGATTTTAATACTGAACCGGCTATTGAAATTCCTGTACTGACCAAGGATACGCAATTCCGAATGCCTTCAGTAAATATCAATCCGGATTTTAATCCTTTTGATATTGAAGATGAAAAATCTAAAAATAAACAAGCTTCTGTGGATTATTTCAAACGCAGTAATTTATCGAATTGGGAAGCTCTTTATAGTGGTTTTGAAAACGAAAACGCCATTCAACCTGAAATAAAAACAGAAAAGCTTTTTAATGAAAACACTGACCAGCCTTCACTATTAATAAATTTAATTCAATTAAAAGGAAAATACATTTTAAGCCCTGTTCGATCGGGGTTAATGATTATTGACCAGAAGCGGGCACATGAAAGAATATTGTATGAAAAATATCTGAAAATACTTGAAGGTACAATTCATGTTACTCAGCAAACCCTTTTCCCGCAGGTTATTGAATTGAATGCAACCGACCATACTTTTTTGATGGAATATATTGATGTTATTAACCAAAGCGGTTTTGATATCCGCGATTTTGGAAATAATTCAGTTGTTGTAAATGGTTGCCCGGCCGAAATTCCTGATGCCAACCCAAAGGAACTTGTTGAACGTATGCTTGAAGAAATGCACCATCAGCCACCACAACAAACCGGGAAAACAAAGGAATATTTGGCAGGATTGCTTTGCAAAGCTTCAGCAATACCTTACGGAAAGACATTGACAATAGATGAAATTCATGATTTTGTAGACAATCTGTTTGCTTGCGGCAATCATAATTTTAGTCCTGATGGGAAGTCTGTTATTTCAATTATTTCTATGGAAGAATTGGAAAAGAAAATGAAATAATTTTGAAATAAAGGTTTTAAAATATTAAGATAATTCATAATAGAAATTAGAACCAATACCAATATCGCTTTTTACCCCTATCTGGCCCCTATGCTCAAGAATTATTTTTCTGGCAATCGCTAATCCCAGTCCGGTGCTTTTTTCTCCATCGGTAGGTAGTGTACTTGTTTTTTGAAAATAATGAAATAATTTATTTTGTTCTTCCTGAGGGATTCCTTTCCCTTTATCAATAATTTCTGTTAATACACTGTTTTTTTCAGTCTGAGTGATCCGTACCATTATTTCACTTTTTTTATTTGAAAATTTGATTGCATTAGACAAAAGATTATTAATAGCCTCGCTTAAATAATGTTCATCAAAGTTTAAGTTAATTTCAATTTTATCCGTTTCGAGCTTTATCAATATTTCTTTCTGGGCAGCAATAATTTGGTTTAAGTACAAGCTTTGTTTAACAAATTCCAAATAGTCCTGCATTTTTAAATTTAGCTTTATATTACCGGATTCAATAACTGATACGTTTAATAAATTTTTAAGCATTACAAGCGATTTATTACTAATATCCCTTATAAATCCTATAATTCTTGACAGATCAGGATCAAGTTTATTTGAATATTTAGTGAGGAGTAAATCAGAAAATGAATTTATAGTACCTATCGGGCTTCTTAAATCATGCGCAGCTATTCCTATGAATTTGTTTTTTTCTTCGTTTAATTGAATTAAATTTTTATTAAGCTCCTGAGTTTCTTTAATCTTTTCTTTCAAGTAAAACAAAAGCAACCCTGTTATCAAAAAAAGCGTGAGTACTATGGCAGCATTCCAAATGGTAATATAAATATTTTTATATTCCTTTTCATTTAATATAACTAATATCCAAATCATAGCAGCAAACAACGAATTTATAACAATAGCTGTCTTAGTAGTTTTTCTGTATAATGCGTGCAACGAAACTGGAATTAAATAGAATATTGATAAAGGGAATCCTGGCGTCAGATAATCAAATATCCCAATAATTGATATGAAAAGAATTGAAATAAACAGGACAATAAACCTGTTTTCTAATTTTCCGATTGCTATCATATTTCTTTAACTTATAAAATAAACAAAACACTCTTTATTAATTATTTGAAACCAATTGAATGTTTTTTATTTTTTCATGAGAATCTATTTAATTTAAACATTTAATACTCTTATAGTTGATTCTCATGGAACATCCATGTTATGTTTGCTTCGCAGAGCCCTTCGGGCTTCATATCGTTGTTGGGAACGCAAGTGCCTGGATGGTTCAATTGAATTAACTAACAACTAAGTTAAGCAATTTTTAATCCTTCACTCTGAATCAAAGCATAAAAATCTTTAAAAGAGAAATAAAGTTATGTGCAATTTAGAAAGCTGAACAAAAATTTTTTAAGGGACAGATTCATTTTAATTGTCATTATTGTAGAAAAAGTTTTATTATATTTATAAATCAAGTATGATTAGATTTAAATTATTAAACACAATAATAAATTTTCAAAATTAATTTTCAATTTAGGATTAACTAAATGACATTCAATGTCGTTGACTTAATCCATTTATTTTGTAAGTACGTTTCGACTCCGCTCAACGTACACCTTTTGCTAAAGATGAACCCTGAGCGGAGCCGAAGGGTTTTTCGTTAAGTCAACGACATTGAAATGATATTTAAGATTATATTGGCAATAACCTTATTATAAATTCTTTATAAAAGGCTACGTTCGAAAAGTTAAAAGAAGATTCATAAAAAATACAACCACAGCGTCCAGATGTCTTCCGCATCCTCACCTTGAAGGTAGCCGTCTAACTCCGCTAACTTCGCGAACGCTGCTAACTCCGCTTCCGGCGTTGTTCCCCCCTTGCGGAAGATATTCCTTGCCCTCACCACGGCGTACTGAATATACGGCCCGGTCTCGCCCTCGAAGCTCAACGCGTCCTTGAAGTCGAAGGGTTAACTGATCAGCGACAATTATAATACCCGCGTGGCGACAACAAAAATTCCTGTCCGGGATAAATAATTGTCGTTGAACACTTAACCATTAAGCATTTCTACTTGCGTGTACTGATTGGAATATTTATAGTTTGTTGACTTTGAGAGTTCCAAGAGCTTTTCCGGGTGGAATCTGATTCCGGAACGCTCTCGGGGAACTGTCGGGGGTCAGTTTTACACATTATTCAAGTTTTTATACCCAATTGCTAACCATTCGGAGGAGGAAAGACATGAAGGTTTTTGTGGGTGGTGTTGCCACGGCGTTCCTCGGCCTTCTG
>CAVSGB010000344.1:0-6305 GCA_963726845.1 uncultured Bacteroidota bacterium
GTGACCATGTTACTGAAAGTAAATGCTAAAAATAAAGAAGAAACCAATCCAAAAACCCCAGCAACAATTAAGCTTCTTTTTGCAAGTCGCAGTTCACGATTTTTAATAATGTACCACGCGCTGATGCCCGAAACAAATACTGATGCCAGTACAAAACCGGAAGTAATTGTATGAAGGAATTTATTTACAGCCACAGGAGAAAATAAAACCTGCCAGAAATTGATAATTTCGTTTCGGGCAGTATCAGGATTAAAATGCATCCCTGCAGGATATTGCATCCATGCATTGGCGACTAATATCCATAATGCTGATAAATTTGCCCCTATCGCTACCAGCCATGTGGAAAGCAAATGAAATTTCTTGCTTACTTTGTTCCAGCCAAAAAACATGACTGCAATGAAAGTAGATTCGAGGAAAAAAGCCATGATACCTTCGATGGCAAGCGGTGCACCGAAAATATCCCCAACAAACCATGAATAGTTTGACCAGTTAGTTCCAAATTCGAATTCAAGAATAATGCCGGTTGCAACGCCAATAGCAAAGTTAATTCCGAAAAGGGTCATCCAAAACTTGGTAATTCGTTTCCATTCAGGATCATTAGTTTTTACATATATTGTTTCCATAAATGCGCAAAGAAAGCCGAGGCCAAGCGTTAATGGTACAAACAGCCAGTGATAAATTGCAGTCAGCGCGAATTGTGCACGCGACCAATTAACCAATCCAAGATCAATAGCCTCATTCATAAAATTACTTTGTAAACTGTTCTATTACATAATTGCTCTTTTCTTTGTCATTCCTGAATTTTGTACTCAGAAAATCGTGAAAAAAAAAGAGCTTCAATATAGCAAACATTATAAATAGCTTGATTAAAATGATTACCCAGAGATTCCTTCCTAAAGTCATGGAACGAAAACCTTCAATATAAATATTGGCAATGTATTTAATCTTATTCAAAACTTGACTTTTTTCTTTTAATTAACAAAAAACATATCAATGGGTTTATCAAAATTAAAACTTTTGAAGTGATTTTAAACATTTTATTTTAACATCAGTTTGTGATAATTTACTTAGGGCTAAAGCCCTCTATTTAATTGTTTTTCACTAACCCCAGGCTTAAGCCTGGGGTTAGTCATCAAGTTGATATACCGGACTTTAGTCCAAAACATATTTTTATCCTGAACTGACGTTATTTTATATGTGTACCACTTGGTATTTTTCTATCTTTGTACACTAAAAAAAACAGAACCTTTAGACTGGATAAATCTGAAATAGCAATGGAAACAGAAAATCAGGAGAAGCAAGCATTAATTCATGAACTGAGAGAGGATTTCATTTCTCTTTTTAAAGATAGTGACCCTTTGGAAGCAGTTGAAGAACTATTAAATTCAATGCCACAAGCAGCAGCAATTTTGAACCCGGAGCGAAAAGCTGTCTATGTTAATTTAAACCTTCTGAACCAGCTTGGTTATGATTCGCTTGAAGCCTTGCTTGGTAAGCGTCCAGGCGAAATGCTCGGTTGCCTTCATGCCCTCGAAAACGATGCTCATTGCGGAATTTCAGAAAGTTGCAGGATGTGTGGTGCCCTTAATGCGATAAAAAAGACCCAGTCAACACAGACCACAGCAGTCTCAGAAATGCGCCTTACTATCGTACAACGGGGAATTCATATTGCAAGGGACCTTAAAGTAATAGTTTCACCGTTAATGCTGACAGATAAAGTGTATATGATACTTTATCTGATTGATATCAGCAATGAAAAGCGGCGCAAAGCCCTTGAAAAAATATTTTTCCATGATGTGCTAAATAAAATTGCAAGTTTAACCGGTTTGTCTGAACTTATCAGAAAAGAAGACAGGCCAGATAAACAAAAAGAATTTATGAATTCATTTGAAATAATTTTAAATGACCTTACCGATGAAATTCTGGCACAACGACAACTTGCAGCAGCCGAAAATGGAGAATTGGTTATTAAGAAAGAACCGGTTTTTATAACAAAATTATTAGTAAGGGTTGCCAACCAGGTTCAATTGTTAAACAACCCATGGCAAGTTTCAATAAATATTTCACAGGATTCGGAAAATGTTACCATAAACACTGACACAACATTATTAAACCGGATTATAACAAATATGACGAAAAATGCTGTTGAAGCTTCTGAAACTAATAGTGAAGTTATTTTGAAAGCATTTGTTTCTGGCAAAAACCTGGTAATTTCTGTAAATAATAAAACATTCATGGCACCTGATACACAGTTGCAAATATTTCAAAGGTCGTTTTCGACCAAAGGTGAAGGAAGAGGCTTGGGAACATATAGTATCAAACTTCTTACAGAGCGATACCTGGACGGCAAAGCATATTTTAAATCAGAGCAGGATAATGGTACCACCTTTTTCATTGAATTACCGATATTTTAAAAATATTGGACATGGATAAATTCAGTTGGGTCAAAAGAAAACTTATAGTAAAATAGTATAAGTTAAATGCTTACCAACTGTTTCGGCTCAATATCAAAATTTTAATATTTATTCTGGCAAACTAATGGTTTATATTAACATTCATTGCCATCAATATGAAATAATTCCGGGAATAATACAGATACAGAATTTATTTCATTCAGGATCAGAGCAGGCAAAAATAAACCCTGATAAACTTTTTAGTATTGGCATACATCCCTGGCACAGCAAAGAAGCCAATTTAAATAGTGCCTTGCCCAAAATTGGCGAATTTGCAAAACTTAAAAATGTAGTTGCCATTGGCGAATGTGGACTTGATAAATTAAAAGGTGCTGATATTGAAACTCAGAAAAAAAATTTTATCAGTCAAATTAAAATTTCCGAAGAACTTCATAAACCGCTAATTATTCATTGTGTAAAAGCTTTTGAAGAAATTATTTTATTAAAAAAACAATTGAAACCAACAATACCATGGATAATCCATGGCTTCAGGCAAAATAGCGAAATTGCGAAAAGGCTTATTGATGGAGGGTTCTATTTATCCTTTGGTATTCATCTCACAAAAAACAACCCTGAATTAAATTCAATATTTTCGAATTTACCTGATGGTTCATTTTACTTTGAAACAGACGATGAAGAAAGCATTAAGATTAATTTGGTCTACAAATCTGCCGCTAAAATCAGGAATACAACAGTTGAAAAAATTGCTATAATCCAAAATGAAAATTTCCGGGATTGTTTTAAAGTTGTCCTATAAATTAATTTTATTTTTCAAAAAATTAATCTCCTATATTTTCACTTTAAAAACTAACAATATGCCATTATGTCTGCTAAATTAAAATATTTATGCCATTATGTCTTATATACGTGATTAGAATGGCTTGGCATAAAAGTTGAAATTTATTATATGAATTTAAAAAAATAAGTAAATGTTAAACTAAAATTATAGGAGGACAAAGCCATGTTAGTATTTAAAAATTTAAACAGTTTACCAAGTCTTGGTGAAGGATATTGTAACAATGAACAGCCTTTCAGTTGGAACCGCAATTGGGCAACCATCAGCACGCCTGCTGTAAATATTGCGGACGACAAAGACGAATTCAGGATTGAAGTTGCCGTACCGGGGCTTAACAAAGATGATTTCAAAATTAACCTCGAAAACAATGAACTGACAATCTCGGCCAACAAAGAAATTAAGAACGAAGAAAAAAACGAAACCTATACCCGTAGGGAATTTGGGTACAGTTCATTCACAAGATCGTTCACACTGCCTGAGACAGTTCACGGGGAAAAAATTTCAGCCGGTCACAAAGACGGGATACTGACAATTCATGTTCCAAAAAAAGAAGAAGCAAAACCAAAACCTGCAAGGGAGATTGCAGTTGCTTAATAAAAAAGGCCGAAAGGCCTTTTTTTATTTTAATAAGTTGCTATAAATATTATTATGTGTAAAAAGTATCGCCGAAAGTTTTTTTTCATACTTTTATTTCCTCAAAATAAATCCTTAACATGAAAGTAAAATTACATTATCTATTTATTGTCCTTTGGATAATTCCCTCAATCGCGATTAATGCTCAAACATTCGACTATTCCCAAAAAATTCCAATGGATTCCAGTATCCGTTACGGAAAATTGTCAAATGGCATTACGTATTATATCAAGAAAAATTTAAAACCTGAAAAGCGGGTAGAATTAAGGCTTGCAGTCAATGCTGGTTCTATTCTGGAAGATTCCGACCAACTCGGCCTCGCCCATTTTACAGAACACATGGCATTTGACGGCACAAAACATTTTGAGAAAAATGAATTGATAAGTTACTTGCAAACTGTCGGTGTTCGTTTTGGCGCCGATTTGAACGCCTATACCGGGTTTGACGAAACAGTTTACATGCTTCAAATTCCAACAGACAAAGAAGATTTAATTGAAAAAGGAATCGACGTGCTTGAAGACTGGCCCATGAACTGTCATTCGATAGTACCGAGATTGATAAAGAACGTGGCGTGGTTATTGAAGAATGGAGACTTGGCCGTGGCGCCGAGCAACGGATGCAGGATAAATATTTTCCTGTTATTTTTCATAATTCGCGTTATGCAAAACGAATTCCTATTGGTAACAAAGAAACTCTTGAAAGTTTTCCGCATAAAGTTGTTAAAAGGTTTTATTCGGATTGGTACAGGCCTGAATTAATGGCTGTGATTGCAATTGGCGATATAAATGTGGAAGAATACGAAAATAAAATTAAAGAGCGCTTTTCAAATATTCCGGCAAAGCAAAACCCAAGGCCACGCAAGGAATCTGAAGTTCCCAACCATAAAGAAACTTTGGTTTGTGTTACTTCCGATAAAGAAGCCCCGATTACTACAGTCGGTATTTATTATAAAACTGATGAAAAACCCCAGGTAACAATCGGAGACTTTAGGGAATATGCCCAAATTCAATTATTTTTCGAAATGTTCAATCAAAGATTAGCTGAGTTGGTGCAATTGCCAAACCCTCCGTTTATGAATGCATTTTCTTATTTCGGGAACATTGGCGCACGCAATAAAGATGCGTACATTTCTGAAGCAATTGTAAGTGATACCGGTATTATTACAGGGTTGAAAGCTTTGTTAAAAGAAAATGAAAAAGCCAAACAATTCGGTTTTACACAAAGCGAATTCGAAAGGGCAAAAATGAACCTGATCAATGCATTCGAAAAATACTATAACGAAAGGGATAAAACTGAATCAGAAAATTATGCCAGTGAATATATACGTAATTTTCTTAACAAAGAACCTATTCCCGGAATTACGTTCGAATATAATTTTATGAAGAAATACCTGCCGGAAGTTACTCTCGGTGACATGAACAAACTTGCCCAAAAATGGATTATCGATACAAACAGGGTTGCCATAGTTACAGCGCCTCAGAAGGAAGGGCTTGTTCTGCCTACAGAAAAGGAAATACTTTCAGTAATTGAAAATTCAGCAAAAGAAAAATTAAAAGCATACGATGATAAACTTTCAAATACCGATTTTATGCCCCAAAAGCCAAAACCAGGCAAAATTGTTGCAGAGAAAAATATCCCGGAAATCGGTGTAACTATTTTTACACTTTCCAATGGTGCCAAAGTATTGGTAAAACCAACCGATTTTAAAAACGATGAAATACAATTTTCAGCAATCAGTCCGGGAGGCCAGTTTTTATATGCTGACAGTGACCATTTTTCGGCACACTTTGCAATATCTGTTGTTACCGAAAGCGGTGTTTCGGATTTTTCTGTTATTGATTTACAGAAATTACTTGCAGGTAAAACCGTCAGCGCCGAACCCAATATTGGAAATGGGACAGAAGGCTTTAAAGCAAGCTGCGCACCAAAAGACATCGAGACAATGTTTCAATTAATATATTTGTATTTTACCAAACCCAGGGTTGATTCTAATGCATTTATTTCATTTAAAACTAAGATAAAAGCATACCTTAATAATATTGAATCGGACCAAAGACTTATTATTCTGACCAGGTTGCAATCCAATCAGTGGGCCGCCTCGCTAAACCAGGAAGTGGAAGAGCGCCGCGTCCGCGTGGCCGAACTGCAGGAGGAACTGGTCGCCGAACAGGAAAGCGCCCGCCGGACGGCCGAGGGTTACGTCGCCAAAGTCGCCGACCTGGAAGCCGACATTCGCGCCAAGACGCAGTGGGCCATCGACACGGAAACGCGTCTGACCGCCGAAGTGCAGCAACAGACCGACGCGCTGGTGGGGGCCGTGGAGCAATTGCACCGCACGGAAAAAGATCTCGAGGAGCGGACTGCCTGGGCGCTCCAGTTGCAGGAGGACGCGCGCAAATGGCAGGAGGAAGCGCGCCGGCTGG
>CAVSGB010000345.1:0-6882 GCA_963726845.1 uncultured Bacteroidota bacterium
TGATACGGCGAAACAAGGTGGTTTTCTTGTACAACGAAAAGTCGTGACCGGTTTGATCGCGTATAAGGATGATAATTTTATCGAGGCTGCTCTTGTTTTTACTATCAACATCTTGTTCTGTTTTTACTGTCGGAATGATCTTTAGCAACTCGATGAGTTTTGCAGGTAATTGTTCGGCAGGCGCCACAATATCGGCAATTACGGTTTCTATGGCATTACGGGGCATGCTGTCGAATTTTGCCGAAGCTGGTTCCTGAACCAACACCAATCCGTTTTTTTCTTTAATGGCTTTTAACCCGATGCTGCCATCGGAGCCCATGCCCGAAAGGATAATGCCGATGCTTTTTTCCTGTTTGTCGTTTGCCAGCGAACGGAAGAAAATATCGACCGGCAAGCGCAATCCACGCGACTCGACCGGATCGAACAAATGCAGCGCACCATTAAGCAACGACATGCTCTTGTTGGACGGAATTACATATACAAAGTTTTGCTTTACTTTAAGCCTATCGCTTGCCTGCAATACCTTCATGGGGGTAACCCGTTGTAGCAGTTCGGGCATAATTCCTACATGGGTTGGGTCGAGGTGCTGGATTACAACGAACGCCATGCCACTGTCAACTGGCATATTGCAAAAGAACTGCTCCAATGCTTCCAGTCCGCCAGCCGAAGCTCCGATACCCACGATGGGGAATCCGTTTATATCGGGTATTGTGGGCGTTTTTATTTTTACGGACCCAACAGATTTTGATTTATTGGTTTTCAATTGAATATTATTTAATTTTCAATGGTTTAATTGAACCCACATGAGATAATTTTATTCATTCGCATTTATGGCAGAGGCTGTTTTGGAATTTAAAAAATATTTGTTTTCATAAAACCCCAATCCCGATTAATCGGGACTATAACTTTGCAGCGCAGAAGCCAGTCCTCCTTATTTAAGGGTAGGGAGCAAAAAATACAATATTTAAATTTCATATAATCTAATAGTTACAATTAAATATAAAATTTCAAAACAGCCTTTAAGGAAAAATTGAACTTCAAAATTTTTTTATTAAAGTTACATTATTAATTATGGTAATTGGAAGCAAATTCAAAAAAAATAAACAGTTTGTTTAACCGTTAGAATTTTCAAAAGTTAATGCTTTGTACAAGTTATTTCTTTTCAAATCGCTGCACATTTCTTTGTAGGAATTTTCTTACATAAATAGAACCTTAACCTTACATATATTTAAGCTAAATACTACAAGCCTTACTTTGGTATAGTAATACTTTTATATGTTACTATGACATGATTTATAATGAGGGTATTATTAGCAGACGATTCGGATTTAATTCTTGAAAGGTTACAGGAGTTGTTAAGCACGTTTAAAAATGTGGAGATTGTGGGGTCGTTTAAAAATGGAACCGAAACACTTGAAGCATTAAGAAGCCTTAAACCCGATCTGGCAATAGTTGATATTAAAATGCCTGGACTTAGCGGGATGCAAGTATTGCGAGAGATCAGAAAAGAGAATAAGATACTCAAATTTATAATCCTAACCCTTTATTCAACTAATTATTTACAACAATTGGCTGTTAAAGCTGGTGCAGACTATTACTTTTCAAAAGATGATGGTTTTGACAAAATATCGCTGGTAATTACTGAGATGTTGGAGAATGATGTATATGAAAAAACTTAGTAAGTACATTAGATTGAAATATTTAAATACTATATTTCAATTCCAAAACAGCCTCTTATGAACCTCAAAATTATTTTGCACCTGGTGACAAGAATGCTCCCATTAGGCCAAAACATAGTTTAGTAAAACAATAGGTAAAAATAAGAAATAAAATTTGTTCTTCCTTAAAAAATCACTACATTAGATGTTTGTATGGAAAACTTAAATTTAAATCCAAATATAACATTTTATCCGATTATCAATTTCAATTATCAAACGGGGATTTGTGAAATAGCAGGAGAATCATACATGGAAGATACATTTAATTTTTATGAACCTGTTATTAACTGGCTTAAGGATTATACCAATGAGAAAAAACCTGTTGTTTTCAATGTCAAACTTGCCTATTTTAATTCCAGTTCGTCAAAATTTATACTTGAGATACTTTATTTACTTGAGAATTATCAAAAAGAAGGGAATAGTGCAAATGTAAATTGGTATTATAATAAAGATGACCATGACATGTTAAAAGAAATAGATGAATTTGTTATCACAACAGGTATTAAAATAAATATCTACACTTTTTAAAATTTTGAAGTTATATAACCCATTTAAAAATAAGACAATGAGCAGTATATTTAACCCGTTGATATTCCTGGTTGACGATGACCAGGCTTTCAGGAGAATGATAGATGCCTATTTAAAACAACACCATTTAACAAGAGTAAGACAATTTTCTTCGAGTGAAGAAATGTTTGAGAGATTTTCAAAAGAAAAACCTGTAATTGTTATCCAGGATTTCGATTTGGGGCCAGGAAAATTAAATGGGATAGAAACACTTTCAAGGGCAAAGTCAATTAATCCGCAAATCGATTTTATATTTCTTTCCGGGCAAAGTAGTATTGAAGTAGCGGTCGAAGCAATTAAAAAAGGGGCATATGATTACGTGATAAAGGATGAATATGCAAAAGAAAGCCTGTTGAACCGGATTAAAAAGAATATTTTTCAGGAGCGCCTTGTCAGGAACCAGAAATATATTAAAATAGCCGGAATAATTTTCGCAATCCTTATAGCTTTAATTTTATTTATTTGTCACTTAGCCGGAGTAAGGCTGATGTTACCAGACAAATAAACTATCGTTTGCGATTTCTGCCACTGCGGGATCACTACGCTTTGTGAGAGCTTCGCCGTTTCGGGAGCGAAGCACAAGCTTTGAAAACCCACCTAACCCTGCACTGGATATGAGCAACTGTTGTTGGACTGAATTAAATATGCATATTTGTAATCCACGCCATAAATGAACTTTTTTCAATCCAATTTTTATTTATTCTTTCAAATAAAATGAAATATCCATAGCCATCCAACCAATCTGATTGATTACTATAATAGAACAAAGCTTGTTTATGATCTATATCAAATCCAATTTTAGAAAATGACAATAACCCTTGAGTTTGTCCATATATTTTATAAAACCCTTCCCAACTGGAATTCTTTTCAAAAATAATACTGTCAATCTCAGTTTTTGTTAATATTATTACATCCAAATTATTACTAAAATATTTTTTTATAGTATCTGCTTTTTCATTATTAATTCTAAAATCATTAAAAGTTTCTTTTTCTAAATTTTTAAGATTTCGTTTGAAGTACGCATAATCTAAATCCTTAATAACACCTAATCCGATTGGAGTCAATTCTTCTATTGCAATCAATTTATATGATTTACTAAAATCTTTTTTTATTATTTGAGAATAAATATCATAAGTATCAGTTTTTTGAGACCATATAAACCAGGGGAAAATAATCCAAATGGATATTATTAAAATCTTTTTCATTAAACAATGGATTACAACAAGTTGTGAAATAGATTTTTTTCTTATTATGCCTTTCAACTTTTTGGTGATGCCTTTATTCCTTAAATTCCAATTTGTTAGGTTTGATAGTTAGAGGTTGTTTTGGAATATATATTTTAATTGTTTAAGTAGGGTCTGCTGATTAAATATTAAAGAATTGTATATCAAATTACTAAATTGGTATTTTCTTCAGTGTGGTGCAAGTAATTTCTATAAAATTATGCCATAAGCTTGTACCTCTTAATTTTGTTTTGTCACTTTTTGTCGTCACAAAAAAACCAAAAAAGACTTGACGAATTAAACTCGCTCCGTCTCGAAGTTATTCGCTGCGCTCATGAGACCGCCTTCGGCTTAGTTCCTCGACTTCGCTCGGACAGAAATTCGTCAATAAGGAATTTTCTATTCATCGCTTCGCGAGCTTCGAATTCAGATTCTACTTAATTTTATAATTGTCTGACTTAATCAGCAGACCCTAAGTAATAACCCCAACCCCTTCAAATAAAGGAAATTTTCTAGAAAGTGGCATATTAATATACCAATATTAAAAAAAATATAAAGCCAGCATTTCAATTATTTTAACCTCTACCTTTTGTCTCTTAAGAAACAATTATACAATGCTTTTATTATCAATAATTATGCGTTTTACTTTTTTTGTAAGCCAAACAAAAAAAGATAACAAAAAAAAATCACCACGAATGACAACCTTCAGCAATTTTTTTCGCACAATATCAACGCTAATGCATGGCCAAATTGCTGAAGGTTCGTCCCGCCATCGGCGGGAGACGTCTTCCCACAGGCCAAGACGTCAGAATCCACATTCATGCTTTAAAAAAAATTGCTCCATAGAAATTCTTTATGCTCCTTTAGCACCTGATAATAAATTTAGTTCCCTTGCTTAGTGCTGATTCATAAGTTATATCGAAACCATGTGCATCAATAATTTTTTTACAAATATAAAGGCCGAACCCTGTTCCTTGCTCGCTCATTGTGCCCATAGTCGAATTATGATAAGGATCTTCGAATAATTGTCCGGGGGTATTTCCGATAATTCCAATACCTGTATCTGAAATCTCAATTATATTATTAATCCCGTTATTCCTGCCTTTTATAGTTATAGTTCCACCTTCCGGGGTAAATTTTATTGCATTGCTGACAAGGTTATTTATTACCTGGTTAAAATATGTATCGTCTGCATTAATAAAAAAGTTGTCAGCAAAGTCCCTGACAAACTGTAGGTTTTTATCTTCAATATTCTTATGAAATATCATTTGTGTCGTATCGATTAGTTTAGATAATTTCACATTTGCCCTTTTAAGTTCAATTTTGTCGGCCTCAAACTTAGACCAATTTAATAATTTGTTGAAATATTTTATCAGGTAATGAGATGTATCTATGATGTATTGAAGGAACTCTTTATGCTCGGAACTCATCTTATTTTTTAATTCCACATCGTTTAATAGTATGTCAGCAAAACCTGATATTGAAGCAAATGGAGAACGAAGGTCATGCGAAACGGTACTTATAAAATTGCTTTTCGATTTAATCAATTCTTTTAAATGGTCTTTTTGTTTTTTTAATCGCAATGCAGCCCTGACCCTGGCGAGAAGTTCAATATCATTGAATGGTTTTGGAATGTAATCAACGGCGCCTAAATTTAACGCACTTTCGATATCTTCAATTTCACACCTTGCCGAAACCATTAAAACCGGGATGTCTGATGTTTCCTCATCGTTTGTTAATTTTTGCAGCACTTCGATACCAGACATAATTGGCATATTAATATCGAGCATTATCAAGTCGGGAATATTGCTTTTTAATAATCGAAGAGCTTCTGCACCGCTTGAAGAACTTTGAACAGAAAACTTATTGGCAGTCAGTACCCCTTCGAGTACAAAAATGTTTGCCGGCTCATCATCTACAATTAGTATTTTACAATTTTCAAACTCGTTCATCTATGCTTATCTTTAAATAATAATACAATTTTTCCAGGAGAATTTCTTCTGAAACAGGTTTTGATATGTAATCGTCAAAACCAAAAGCCAGTATTTTTTCTCTTTCTTCATTCATAGCCCTGGCCGTAACAGCTATGATTTTTAAATCGAGGCCAATACTTTGCTTTTTAAGTATTTTGAATACCTGGTAACCATCCATTTCGGGCATCATTATATCTAAAAGTACTATTTCGGGCTTTTCGATTATATATTTATCTATTGCTTCCTTTCCATTTCTGGCAATTACAAGATTAAATTTATTCTCCAACATCAATTTTAGCGTAAAAATACCAACATCTTCATTATCAGCAATCAAAACCTTCTTTCGCGATAATGTTGTTTTAAGCAGACTCTTAATGATATTTACCTGCTCTTCGTGATTTGTATTGTCTTTATCAATTATGGAAGTCTTATCGAATTTGTAAACATCTTTTGCAGCTAAATAATTTTCATTAGAAATGTATATAATAATATGGCAATTTCTAATCCTGGCAATGTTGCTTTTTCTTAAATATGTGTTAATATCCGAAATATTTATGTCGTCATCAGGTTGCTTGGTAATTATTACAATGTAGGGTTTATAATATTCTATTTCGTATAGAAAATATGTGCTGTCTGAGACGAATAAAGTTGGACAATGATTAAAGTTCAGGTCTTTTTCCAGTTGGGCCAATTCTAATTTATTATCGAGTATTAGTATTGAATAAGATAAATTAAGGCTTACCCTAAGTAACTTATTGATATTGTAAATTAATTCGCCTTCTTTAATCGGCTTTCTAAGAAAACAAACGTGGTCGTTTAAATAATCGCAAGGAATATCAACATCATTTATAGAATTAAGAATTATAGGTGTTTTTGCAAATCGTTCATCTAACTTTATTTTCTTTAATAAGTCGAGTCCTGACATTTTTGGCAAACCTATGTCAAGGATTATCAAATCAGGATTGTACGAATGAATTGTCAAGTAAGCAGTTTCTCCATCATTTGCTGTTAAAATATTGAAGTTCCGTCCGTTTAACAATTCTTTAAAAACGTGCATGGACAATAAGTCGTCCTCGACGATCAAAATCTTTTTCAGTTCTAAACTTTCTAAAACGATTTCAGAGTTACTTTTTTTAATGACTTTCACTTTTTCTTCGGGAGCAATTTTATATGGAATATAAAACCTTACAATGGTCCCTAATTTTAGCTCGCTTTCTATTTCAATGTGACCATTTAGAAGATCTGTTAATTTCCTGCAAATAGCAAGGCCAAGACCTGTGCCCTGATATTTTCGTGTCGCAGTATTGTCAACTTGTCTAAATTCATCGAAAACATAAGGCAGGTTTTCCTTACTTATACCAATACCTTCATCCATTACTTCGAAATACAAATTATTCTCCT
>CAVSGB010000346.1:0-4431 GCA_963726845.1 uncultured Bacteroidota bacterium
TTGCAGCAATAAATAAAAAGTAAATTTTTGTTTTCATAATATTATCGATTTAAAAATTGTTTTGCATTAACACTAAACCGCTAACTTTTTAAAAAAGTAATATTCGCTTTTTTCCACTGGCTATCAGTTGAGTCAATTTAATAAATTCGAGATTGAAATGTACCTAAACATGAATCAATTGGAATAGGTGAGGGATAAATATTAAATTTTAATTAAATATTTATCATTCCCTGATATAACCCCTAAATCCCCTAAAGGGGACTTTTTTAAATACAAGTATTTAATCCCCTTTAGGGGTTTGGGGCTTTTAAAAAGTTAAACCACTCATGTATTATTCTAAAGTTCTTCCCTAAACTATTCCTTTTGATCCTGAAACATAAACAAAGTTACTTCATAATATTACCAAAAAATAGGATGATGCAATAATTTACATCATCCTATACTACAAACAACCATTCTAAATACTAAACTACTGTTCAATTAAACTAACAACAACTTTTATTATTTTATTTATTTTTATCAATAAAATTAAGATGCACGAAAATAAAGAAAGCTGAAAGATAACCTGATGAATTTTATTTCAGTATTGTCGAATAAATAATTGGCAGGTAAGATAATTTGGTTACAAAAGTGGAATAATCTGTCTTATGGCAATTGCAATAATAATATTTAAATAAAACCGACAATTTTACCCCGCATAAAGTTTATTTGAATGAAACATTCATGCACTTGCCTTCATAACAAGGATATGAACCCAGAAGGGCTCTGCGAAGCAAATATATCATGGGTGTTAACCTTCGGTGAGCCCTGTGGTGTACATGAGAATCAACTATAAGATTATTAAATGTTTAACCTAAATATATTCTCATTCTCATTATATCACTATAATAAACAACGGTGGTAGGTCAAGCCGGATTATGATGCTGTGTAAAAAGTCGAAAGAATACATTTAAATACAAAGGTGCAAAAACGCAAAGTGATGATTTTATTGCAAATAAAACTTAGCATCGTGGCATCTTTGCATTAAAATTTTACTTTTCAGACTGCCACTTTGCTGAAACAATAAACCATTTTAATCCACAAAAGAAATAATAAGAACCTGATAATTAAGTCATTTTATATCGGGGGATTTTTATACGGAAAGTGCTTCCCTTGCCAGGTTTGCTTTCGGCTTCAATTTGTCCTTTATTCAGTAAAATAAATTCCCAACACAGGATAAGCCCCAAACCGGTACCGGTTTCTTTTTCAGTTCCTAAGGTTGAATAATCGTTGCTGAGGCTAAATAAGTTTGGCAATTTTTCAGGGGCAATTCCTACACCATTATCAATAAACTCAATCACTACACATTCATCTTTATCATGGGCGATAATCTGAATGTTGCCTCCGCGCGGTGTAAATTTAATTGCATTTGAAATAAGGTTACGCGATACCATGCGAATCATGTTCTGATCGGCATATGCATGAATATAATCGGGAACCTGTTGCTCAATTTTAATTTCTTTTTTTATTGCATTTGCTGCCAAAAGAGTCACTGTATCGTTTATTGTATAATTAATGTTTATAGTCGAAGGATGTATTTCAATTTTTTTTGTATTTGCCATTGCCCAGTTCAACAGGTTCTCGAGTAATTGATGTCCCTGGTTTGCAGCTTTAGACATAAAACTAATATAATCCTTGATTTTTTCATCGGAGTAGCGGTCATAGTTGCTAAGCAACAGCGTAGAAAAACCAATCATTGAATTAAAGGGATTACGAAGGTCATGAGCTATGATGGATAGAAATTTCATCTTAGCCAGATTGGCTTCTTTTAGCTGGTTTTCTACTTCGATTCTTTCGGTTAAATCGAATCCAATACCTATAAAACCTGAAAATTTCCCATTCTCAATTAATTTAGAGAACACAGCAGTAAAAGGAAATTCACTGCCATTATTTCTTCTGCCTTTAATCTGATGTGCATGGATAATTTCTTTATCTTGTTCTGATATGTATAATTTCCTGAGATGGTAAAGACTTTCAGAAGTAACTATATCTTTAAGGTGGATTTTATTATCAAAGTTCAGTTTTTCAAGTCCGAATTTCTCCAGACAAATATTGTTAAGAAATACCAAGTGCTCGTTTTTATCGAGAATAAAAACTATTTCAGGAAGTTCGCGGAGAATTGAAAACTCCTGATTGCGTAACGATTTATTTTCGGCTTCGAGAAAGGATATTTTCTTTTCTAATTCTTCGATTGAAACTTGAGTATCAGTAACCATATAACTTAATAAATTAAAATTACCCCTCAATCCCTCTCAATCATATTCCCTATTCAAAGGTTATAAAATTGCTATCCAAGAAAAAATTTTTTTGACAAAAATTGACCAATAAATATTAAAACTTTTATGCCTGATTATATTTACATTATGATTTTTTTTTGTAATCATCTGAAATGGTAATCTTTAAAAGTTGCATTAAACTCGTTCCATGCGAATGGTTTATTCACAACCAGCTTGTTATACGAATAAGCTGCATACAATCCTTTGTCGTCATATATATCAATTTGCACGGGCAGCATCAATTTTTTGTCCAAATATAAAACCATTTGTTTTGCATAAAAAGTTGGCACTAAAATTACCTGACCGGTTTTGACTGTATTATAGTATTTAATTTTTGGATTTTTCTCAAGTATCATGAAGTCATTTGTATTTGTAACTTTTGCAATACTTGTCAAGTCTTCGCCTTTTTTTACAGAATAATTTTTATAAATGAATTGCTTATTTGTTATTATAATTTTATAACAATCATGCCCATTTTTTGTTTCACTTCCTTCAAAACTTGCTTCGACTTCGTTACGATGATTTTTTATGATTTCATCAATGATTGAAACAAAGTAGTTAAACCCGGTTTCGTAAATTGTATGGTGGTGGTTGTCGCGTACACGCTTACTTTTAGGATCAAGGTTAATTTGGATCCAGGGAAAACCGATTGTTGTAACAAGCAATTTATTGTTGTTAAAACCTTCGTTGAAAATCCCTTCAATAGTGATACCGATGAACGATTGACGAACGTAAAACTTGAATGGATTAATATTAATCTTAAAAAATGAAGACTTATCGATCATTTTCTTTCCAATTCTTTCACTCATCAGCGCTTCATATTCAATAGTACTTACATTTCGGGCGCTATCGACCATGTATTTTAAAAAGATAAAAGGGTCCTGTTCCTGACAATTTGCCGAGTAGTTCTTTAAGCTGAATACAAAAAACACAATTATTGTCAAACTGAACCTTGAAATCTTCATGTGAATATTAAATAAGTATGGGGGTCAAAAGTAATAAAGGTTAAATATTTTCCAATATTAATTCTTCCCCCGAATTATTCATAGAATAATTCCAAACTCCTATTGCGATTTTGATACACTAATAGTCAAGTAATGATAAAATATTGATCAGTATTTGAAGTATTTCTTATCAGAAATAAAAATTGTAATTTAGCATTGAATTTAAGTGACCCAAAAAAATAGTTATGCTGAAAGACCTGATTTTAAAAAGCCGTAGTTTCAGACGGTTTCATGAAGATTATTTTATCAATGAAAAAACGCTTCTTGAATTAATTGATTTAGCAAGGTTTTCATCTTCAGCACGCAATGCACAACCGCTCAAATATATTCTTTCTTATACAAAAGAGACAAACTCTATAATATTTCCAATGCTGGCATGGGCAGCATATTTAAAAGAATGGCCAGGGCCGGTTGAAGGTGAGCGCCCCTCAGCCTATATTATAATGCTTGCCGATACAACTATTGCTGCAAACTATTTTTGTGACGATGGAATAGCTTCTCAAAGTATCATGTTAGGAGCGGCAGAAAAAGGGATTGGTGGATGCATTATTGCAACCATTAAAAGGGAAGAACTTCGTGAACGCATGCGAATACCTGAAAAATACGAAATAATTCAGGTACTGGCGCTTGGCAAACCAAAAGAAACTGTTGTGCTTGAACCGCTGCCAGCTTCTGGCGACATTAAATATTGGCGTGATGTAAATCAGGTACATCATGTTCCAAAAAGGCCCTTAGAAGATTTAATTTTGAAATTCTAAATTAAAAAGTAAAACCTAACCTCAAGAAAACATGAAACTGTTAAGAATAAAAATTATAGCAATCTTACTTTGTCTAATATCAACGATATTTCAAATAACCGCACAGGAAGGAAGCCCGTTTCAAACTGATTTCAATTTACAGGATGAATCGCAACGCGAAAATTACAGTATTTGTCAGGACGATGCCGGGATTATTATTATTGCCAACAGAAAAGGTATCCTGACTTTTGATGCAGAAGAATGGAAACTGGTCAAAACTCCGGAGTTGCCAATTATGGTGTCATTTGATCCACAAAGCAGGCTGGTTTTTGTTGGATGTCGTAATAATATTGGTTATTTATTTAAAAATAACCT
>CAVSGB010000347.1:0-5131 GCA_963726845.1 uncultured Bacteroidota bacterium
TAATGATTGTAGCTATGATTTAAAAAATGGGATTTGAAGAAATAAAATTAGTTATTCTTGTTCCTGGGTAACTTCTATGAATTTAAACTTTGTATCAAGTATCGATGAATAATATTCGCCTCTTTCATGAATGTCATCATCGCCGGTTTCATAATACCAGTTTATATTCACATCAAACCCTTTCATTCTCATGTCAACAAGTACACGCAGGATATGTAAAAAAGCTTTTGATGTGCCACTATTAAAATATTCCAATTCAACATCAACAGTTGTTAATTGATATGGACGATTGCTGTATTCTACAACCCAAATATATAGGACATCGTAGAACTTCGAAGGATCCTCAGGGATCGATCTTCCTCTGATTTTTAAATTACCGTTGGCATTGAAACTAACCTCTGGTGTTTTTTTAGTTCCTTCGATGAATAAACTTTCCATTGTAAAGATTTAGCGCCTAAATTTAAGCTAAATAAAATTAAAAAAAAATACCTGCAATTTTAAATACTTATGATGGCTGGGCAAAACTTTTGTTGAACCAAACAAAATAATTGATAAAATGGCAAAAACTGGTTATAGTTTGTAAAATTAAACAATTAATTTTAGATAAATTTTATTTAATATATAATTGAATGAGAAGTATTGATATTGCCAGGATGATAGATCATAGTGTTTTACATCCGACTTTAACTGATGATGATTTAAAAAAGCAATGTGAAATTGCATCCCGTTATAAAGTTGCAACAGTTTGTGTTAAACCTTACCATGTTAAGCTTGCGTCACTGTTTCTCAAAGGTTCGGGAGTAAATATCTGTGTTGTTATCGGGTTCCCTCATGGCAACAGCAGTATTGATGTAAAAGTAATTGAGACCCTTCATGTTTGCGCTGATGGTGCAAAAGAAGTTGACATGGTTGTTAATATTGGTAAAGTGCTTCAAGGCGATTGGGACTATGTTAAAAAGGAAATTGATGCCATTCATAAAGCTTGTATTGACAATCATGCTATTTTAAAGGTGATTTTTGAAAACGATTATGTAACGAATGATTCAGACAAAATAAAACTTTGTCAAATTTGCAATGAAATTAATGTTGAATTTGTTAAAACTTCAACAGGATATGGTTTTGTAAAAGTGCTGACGGAAAGTATTTTTATAATGGCGCAACTGAAAGCGATTTAAAATTAATGCGAAAATATTGCAACCCATCAATACAAATTAAGGCAGCAGGTGGTGTCATGCCTCGAACAATTATTAAAAGTCCGTGATCTTGGCGTAACAAGAGTAGGGGCATCAGCAACTGAAGAAATAATGAAAGAAGCAATACTAAAATTTGGGGAATGAAAATTAGATTTTTGGGAGCAGCAAGGGAAGTAACTGGCAGCAAACACCTTTTGTATACTAATAGCGGGAAACAAATTTTACTCGATTGCGGTATATTTCAAGGCAAAGGGCTCGAGACTGATAGCATGAACCGCAAATTGGGATTTAATCCTGAAAAGATTGACCACATAATCCTGACGCATGCACACATCGATCATTCGGGATTGATACCTTATATCTTTAAATTAGGATTTCGCGGTTCGGTTGTATGCACGAACGCAACGCGCGACTTGTGCGCTTTGATGCTTGCTGACGCTGGTCAGATACACGAACACGATGCCATTACGTTTAACAAGAAGCGTCAGGCACAAGGCCTTCAACCAATTGAACCTCTTTATACAAAAGCCGATGCTGTTGAATGTATGCAATTGTTTATTGGTGTTCCGTACGACCGCAAATTTCAAATCGATGGACAAATTAAGGTTAGGTTTACCAATACCGGTCATTTGCTTGGAAGCGGCGTTGCCAATATTGAAATAACTGAAACGGACCGCAAAGTCAGGATTGCATACACCGGCGATATTGGAAGGCCTGTAAACAGGATTTTAAAACCACCGCAAGCCTTTCCGCAAGCAGATGTGCTGATTGCTGAATCAACTTATGGCGATCGTCTTCATGTGGAACACGAAGAAGCTGAAGAAGAATTATTAAATATTGTTATAGAAACTTGCGTTAATAAGCAAGGAAAGCTTATAATACCATCGTTTAGCGTTGGCCGTACACAAGAAATTGTATATTCACTAAATAATTTTTATAATGCCGGCCGCTTGCCAAAAGTAGATATTTATGTTGATAGCCCTCTTTCAGTTAACGTTACAAGTGTATTCAGGTTGCATCCGGAATGTTTCAACAAAGAAATCCTTCATGTGATGGAAACAAACCCGGACCCTTTTGGTTTCAACAGTTTATTTTACATTAGGCAAGTTGAAGACTCAAAAAAACTAAATGACATTAAAAAGCCCTGTGTCATTATATCTGCATCGGGCATGATGGAAGCAGGGCGTGTGAAACATCATCTGGCAAATAATATTTCAAATCCCAGGAACACTGTCCTTGTTGTAGGTTATTGTGCCCCATCAACCCTTGGTGCAAGGATACTCAGAGGCGACAAAACTGTTTCGATTCATGGAAACATTTATGATGTTAAGGCTGAGATACGACGTATCGAATCTTACAGCGGGCACGGCGATTATAAAGAAATGGGTACGTTTTTAAAATGCCAGGACCTTGACGAGCTTGGAATGACAATTCTTGTGCACGGTGAGTACGAAACTCAAAAGAAATATAAATCATACCTGGAAGGTGAAGGATTTAAAAACCTTAAAATACCAGCTGCCGGTGATGAAATTGAGTTTTAGGTTTTGAATTTCAATATTATATTTTGGGCTACATTGAAAAATATATTAAAGTCCCCTTTAGTGGATTTAGGGGCAAAATGACTTCTCGACATAAAAACAATTGTATTCACTTTTCAACAAAACGCGAATTTTATCAACATTCGCAACATTTTCAGTGTTAAATAATTAAATTTGTTTAGAATTTTTTGGTTAATTTGTAAGGGATAGTTGAATATTATTCTTTTAAAGAATTGGCTTATAGATAAATAGAAAAATGTAGCCTAATAATCTGCTACCATGAAAAAGGGCAAATTATGTTGAAGTGGTTAATCATACCTGTTAATTTTCTAATTATGCTATTCTTTGGCAGCTTCTTCAATGGGGAAGTTTCACTGAAAATTTCTGCTCCAATAGCTGTTATGGCTGGTGACGAATTTCAGGTAAAAGTTACGCTAAATAAGGGGAAACTGGAAAGTTTTTCCCGTTTAATGCAGGAATTACCGGCAGGTTTAAAAGCGGTTTCAGTTAATTCTGCAAATGCCGATTTTACTTTCAGGGACAATAAAGTAAGGTTAATTTGGCTGAAACTCCCTGATGGGGATAGTGTAACAATTACTTATACAATTAAAACAGATCAAAGGCTCAAAGGTAATTTCGATTTAAGCGGCCGTTTTTCATATATTGCTGATAATGAAAGACAGACCGTTGAAGCAACTCCGGTGAATATAATAATTAACCCCAACCCGAATATCGATCCAAAATTAATTGTTGACATCAAAGATTTCAAAGAGCAGGTCGTTCCTGAAATAGCACCATCAGGGAGTATGCCGGTAGCTTGCCTGCGTGAAGTGCCCAATTCCACTGGAGATGCAGACAATAGCTATATTGTAAACTTGCTTGTCTATAAAAATAATGCCAAGAAATTTGCTAAGATTGAAGAAACTGTCCCCACTGGTTTTACAGCAATTAAAATCGACGGCAAAGAGGGAATTTTTGTCTTTAAAGACGGAATGGCTAAATTCCTTTGGATGAACCTTCCGGCTGCACCTTATTTTATCGTTTCATACAGGTTGGTACCAAATACAGGGGTTAAGAACGCTCCTTTATTGACAGGCCAGTTTTCTTATGTTGTTGACGAGAAAACTATAGTGAAAAACATCATTCAAAAAGATTTAAAATTTGCTTCTTTGTCTGACGAAGAAGTGAAAAAATTAATCAATGATATTACTTCTGCCCCTGCTGAATTACCTTTGGCTATCAAGCAACCTGCAAAAATTGATTCATCAAAATTAATTGCTCAAAAAACAGAAGTGAAAACTAAGAAAAACAAAATTAAAGAAAAGAAAATAGAAAAATCCAGTTTAGCAAACGAGCTCGAACCGGAAGAAGGAGTCTATTTCAGGGTGCAGGTGGCCGCCGGACATAAACCGGTTAATATTAAAAGGTACTTTAAAAAATTTAAGATTGCTGACGAAATCAGGACTGAAGAACATGAAGGCTGGAGAAAGTATTCGATCGGTTCGTTCCCTGAATACAGGCAAGCCCGTGATTATCGTGTACACATTTGGAATACAACCCCTATAGCCGGGGCATTTGTAGCTGCTTATAACACAGGCAAACGTATTACTGTACAGGAAGCGCTGATGATTACCAACCAGAAATGGTATAATTGATCTCCGCATGAAATGCAAGACCAACATAAAAATCCTCGTAATAATTTTAACTCTTTGTTTTTCAATTAATGTTTTTGGCCAGCAGGAAAGATCCTGGGAGAGTTATCTTCAGCAGGATGTTGAAAATGTGAATCCAACATACATGCCGGTGATTGGCGCAGGGGTAGGCTTCCTTAGCTATTATGGCGATGTGAAAAATAATACCAGGAACCCTTTAATGGGCAGCCCTGCATTAAAGATAAATGTCCATGCTTTTGTCGACCAGAATAAGCATTTTAAGTTTAATTTTTACGGAATGTCAACATTGTTGGCAAAAAACGGGCTTGTCGTGAACCAGAGGGATTACCTCAATCCTGATAATAATTATAATTTCAAATCCGATATAACCATAGTAGGTGTAAATTTTCATTATGATTTTGATCATTTTATTCCAAAGACCAGTTTTATGAGGCCTTTTGTTTCTATCGGGGCCGAAATGGTTTCATTTAGTTCAAAGTCTGATACTACATGGAACAACAACGGAAAACAATTACCAGTTTATTATTGGACGGATGGCACAATAATGGCCAACCCCCAGTCAGATGAACGCCAATCTCAGATTGTAAAACCTGCTGGCGCTTATTTAAAAGATCTGAGCAGTAACTATACGTTTGGTATTCCGGTTGAGGTAGGGCTCGATTTTAAAATTACCGAACGCACTAATATAAGGCTGGCCTATGCTTTGCATTATACATTCACAGATAAT
>CAVSGB010000348.1:0-10002 GCA_963726845.1 uncultured Bacteroidota bacterium
TATAAGAAACAAACTTCCCTTTATCATCCCTGTTCTTATTTTTATTTTTAGCACCAACACCTTCATCAATCTCAATCCCACACCAATTAAGAGAATCTTTAATATATTTTTCTGCTTTCTTTACAAATCTTGACTTATCTGTATCTTCAATACGCAAGATGAAATCGCCTTTGTGTTTTTTAGCATAAAGATAATTGTATAAAGCTGTCCTAACTCCACCGATGTGCAAAGGCCCGGTAGGGCTTGGGGCGAAACGTACGCGCACTTTTTCTTCGTTCATTTTTAAGTTCTTTGAAAAATTAAAAATTTATATATCTTTATCTGGAATTCTGTCCCGGTTCTTGATTCCTGAATCTTGAATCAATGTCGTTTAGTTAAGTATACAAACCTCACCCTAAAGTCCTTCTCTCCAATTGGAGAGGGACTTGCCCCTTCTCCGATTGGAGAAGGGGTTGGGGATGAGGTTTTCTCGTAATTAGGATTCACAATTTTTCTTAACTAAACGACATTGAATCTTGATTTTTTAATCTTTATTCTTGATTCTTTAATCTTGGTTCTTTGTTCTCATATCTTTCCATCAATGTGCCAGAAAGTAATATTCACGTTTATTTTCATAAAGTTCATTAAATTCATTCTTTGTTAACGACGACTTCCCATTCAACCAGTTGTGTAATGTAAAAATTTTTAAACCACAGGTTCCACATAATAATTTATAAATCATTTCAGGTTTAGTCCCATAGTAATCGGATGCACCAAGGCCAAATTCGAAAATAATCAAAGGCTTACATCTTTTTATTGTTTCGGTTGCACCTTGCATTACCGGATACTCAGCTCCTTCCACATCAATTTTAATAAAGTCAATATTTATTTCTTTGGGAATTACATTATCCAATAAATCTGTCTCAACAGAAACCTGTTCAATCTCGGGGTTTGCAACAGCATATTTTCTTTGCCTTAGCCCGCTATAAGCCGGTGCATTTTTTACTATATTAAAAACTGATGTTCCCTTTTCGTTGCTCAAAGCTATATTTGAGATGTTGATATTCGGTGATCCAAATTGTTCTTGCAACTTCTTATTTAAATAAGGAATTGGCTCAAATGCAAAATGTTTTCCATTTTTTGAATATTTTAAAATTATTTCAAGCATTTCACCTTTATGACAACCAATATCAATGCAGTTAGAACCTTCCTTTATGACTTTGTTCATCACCTTTAAGGTTTGTCTGTCATACTGCATGTTCTTGGTAATGTCAATATGCAAAAAAACAAGAATAGATTTTAAAATCTTTTTAGCTAATGAAATCATAATTCAGTTTATTAAAAAATATTTATTCGAGGCACTTTACAATACTTTGCCAAAGTTGGTCAGCTGTTTTGTCCCAACTAAATTTCTGCCGTTGGATCCGTCCCTTTTCAATCAATGATTGCTGAAGTGGTACTTCATTATATATTCGTATCATAGCACCTGCAATACTTTCAACAGAAAACGGGTCGACAATTAAACCGGCATCTCCGGCAACTTCAGGAAGCGAAGTGGCATTTGAAGTTATTACAGGCACTTCAGCATACATGGCTTCAACCAAAGGAATTCCAAAACCTTCAAAATACGAAACATAGGTCAAAGCCAAAGCGCCCCCCAACGCTTTTTCAATATCGCCTGGAGACAATCGTCCGATAAAAACAATGTCTGCTTTATGCTTCATTGAACTGTATGTTTTTTCTATATCAACAGTATTAAACATCTTAGCCCCAACAAGAATAATTTTTACATCCGATTCAGTTTTATTCTTAAAAATGTCGAAAGCCTGTAACAAACGGGCTACGTTTTTTCGTGGCAACAACGCCCCGATATAAATAAAATAAGGAGAACCGTTCGAAAATTTTTCTCTTGCTTCAATCTTTTCCCTTATGTTTAGAGGACTATAAATTGGATTGGCCCCATTGTAGGCAACATCTATTTTTTCAGGATTGATTTTATAGGTTCGAACAATATCCTGCTTAGAATATTCGGAAACAGTTACGATACGATCAGCCCTTCTGGCAAACCTTTTAAAAAAGTACAACAGGTATTTCCTGTACGACCATCTGAATTGTTCCGGAAAGTGTTCGAAATTAAGATCGTGAATTACTGAGATTGATTTGACTGGCGAAGACAAACTTAAATAGCCGTCCGGAGAAAGAAATAAATCTGCCTTTATCTTTTTCAATTTATTCCTAACTGAATATTCGAACCATATAAACCATAGCAAAGGATGGCGAGATGGAGGGTTTAATATTACCGGTTTAACATTATCGGAGAAAATAAATTTTTTAGAATAAGGCCTGTCAAAAAAAAAATAAAACTCAATTTCAGGATGCTGTTTTACAATCCGGCTTAAGGTTTCATAAGTAAACCAACCAATACCTTCTAATTTATTTTCGAGCAATAACCTTGTGTTAACAGCTATTTTCATTTTCTTGGAAGTCGAATTTTTCGCAAAAATAGCCAATTTGAGGAACATTGAGTTTTAATTAACAGAAACAAAATAATTGAATTGTCATTTCTTATTCAATCGTCTTACCAAATTTGTAGCGAAAACGAATTCATTTAACAACTTGTTATCCGATTCAAGAATATCTATATTACTACCTTCCCATGCTATTGATCCTTCGTAAATGAACACTACCTTTTTCCCAATCTCCATCACAGAATTCATATCGTGTGTATTGACAATTGTAGTAATATTAAATTCTTCAGTAATTTCAGCAATAAGATTATCAATTACAATAGAAGATATTGGATCGAGCCCTGAGTTTGGTTCATCACAAAACAAGTAATTTGGCTTTAAGGCAATTGCCCTTGCAATTGCAACCCTTTTCTGCATTCCACCGCTCAACTCAGCAGGATAAAGAGCATTTACATTAATAAGATTAACGCGTTTCAGACAAAAATCAACCCTTTCCTTTTTCTCTTCCAAACTCATTTCTGTAAACATATCGAGAGGGAACATAATATTTTCTTCAACAGTTGAAGAATCGAACAATGCACCTCCCTGGAACAACATCCCAATCTGCCTTCTTATTTCCCTTTTTTCTTTGGAATTTAACTTATTGAAGTCAGTACCGTCATAATAAATTTCGCCTGAATCGATGATATGCAGGCCAACAATACATTTCAATAATACTGTTTTGCCTGATCCACTCTGCCCGATAATCAGGTTTGTCTTACCTCTTTCGAAAGTAACAGAAATATCATTTAATATATGTTTATTACCAAATGACTTATCTAAATTTATTATTTTTATCATGCTAATAAAAGCAAAGTAAGGATTACATTAAAAAACAAAATGGCAACGCTGCTATAAACAACTGCTTTTGTGCTTGCTTTTCCAACTTCAAGCGAACCTCCTGAAATATAATAACCATTGAATGCAGATACCGAAGTAATAATAAAGGCAAATACTTCAGCTTTGATTAAACCATATATCACATAATATGGCACAAAAGAATATTGAACGCCATAAATAAATTCTTCTGAAGTGACTGATCCAGATGCAACTCCGGCAATCCATCCTCCAAATATTCCAACAAACATGCTCATCACAGTAAGAAAAGGATTGAATATCAAAGCTGCGGCAATTTTAGGAAGCGCCAAATAACTTGCAGAATTCACACCGAAAATTTCAAGTGCGTCAATTTGTTCAGAAACACGCATTGTCCCGATCTCGGAAGCTATATTCGATCCAACTTTACCTGCAAGTATTAGTGCAACTACGGTTGATGAAAATTCCAACAGTATTGAATCTCGAACAGTAAGACTAATCAGGTAAGCCGGGAATAATGGATTTGTAATGTTTATTGCAGTTTGAATCGTGATTACCGCGCCTATAAAGATTGAAATTATTAAAACAATGCCAATTGAATTAACTCCAAGTTTTATTAACTCTTTAACAATTTGCAAATAGTACATGCTTACTTTTTCAGGCCTGGCAAAAACTCTCCTTAAAAAAATAAAATACTTCCCAACCTGATATAAAAAGCCCATCCTTTTAATATTTAATATAAAATTAAGAAATAATGGCAAATGTTGCACCTGAACTCTATCATACAAATTTACTCTATTTATAAATATTTAATTATCTGCTTATTAAATATAGTCTTGAATTAATAAAATATTATAATTTTGTCGGCTAAAAATATCTCGGATTGATTATTAAAACAACACTTCAAATTATAAATATATTCTCGTGAATAAAAATAATTATTGTGTTATCATGGCCGGCGGCATTGGCAGTAGGTTCTGGCCATTTAGCAGGACTTTATGCCCTAAACAGTTTCTCGATATTCTTGGCACAGGCCGAACATTGCTCCAGCAAACATTCGACAGGTTTAATAAAATAATGCCAGCAGAGAATATTTTAATCGTAACCAACAAAATATATTTGAACCTTGTTCAGGAGCAAGTCCCTTCGATCCCTTTAAAAAATATTTTACTCGAGCCATATCGAAGAAATACCGCACCTTGTATTGCATATGCCAATCATAAAATACTATCCCAAAACCCAAATGCCAATATAGTTGTTGCGCCTTCCGATCACCTTATTATTAAAGAAGAAGAATTTCTTAGGATTGTTCAAAAAGGACTTGAATTTGTCTCCAAAGAAGATGCTTTGTTAACACTTGGCATTACGCCAAGCAGACCTGAAACAGGATACGGCTATATTCAAATACATGTAGATAAAGAATTCGAAAAGAAGCATCAGGGAATAAGCAAAGTAAAAACATTTACTGAGAAACCTGATTTCGAAATGGCTAAAGTATTTCTTGAAAGTGGCGATTTTTTCTGGAACTCGGGTATTTTTTTCTGGTCGTTAAAGAGTATAAATAGCGCATTTAATGAGAATTTGCCGGAAATAAACTCACTTTTTAAAGATGGTGTTCATCTTTTTAATACAATTGAAGAAGAAAATTATATTGAAAATATCTATCCTCGTTGTAAAAGTATTTCACTCGATTATGGAATAATGGAAAAAGCAAACAATGTTTATATTCTTTGTTCCGATTTCGGGTGGTCAGATTTGGGTACCTGGGGCTCCATGTTTGAACATTCATTAAAAGACAAAGCAGTAAATCATATTAAAGGGAAAAATGTATTTCTCTATGATACCAACAATTGTGTTATAAGTGCATCCAATGAAAAGTGTATAGTTGTTCAGGGCCTTTCAGATTATATTGTTGTCGATTCTGATGATATACTTCTAATTTGTAAAATGAAGGATGAACAAATGATTAAACAGTTTGTAAACGATGTTAAATTGAAACTGGGAGACAATTATGTTTGATTTTCGAGAACAGAATAACTAAATCATAATTAAAAATCTATTCCCACCACAAATTTCTAATAAAAAAAGCCCTGAAATATCCAGGGCTTTTTTTATTTTCTTTCTTATACTTTTTAGTATTCCCAAAGATCGTGCTCTATAGTAAACAAGGATTCTTTTATCCTATCAGATTCATACAGAGATTCAATTCCAGGTGCATAAGACGATACAATTCTATTGTCATAAACGTTTGATTCTTTGTAAATATAACTGCTAAACCTTCTCTGAAAGAAAAAGTCGTCAAATGAGATATGTTGCGCATCATTAAAACGGTTGAAGATTTCATGATTTGCCATAATCTTGCGCAGCTCCGGATAATAAATCCAAAATGTCTGTATCTTAGCCAGGTCATCAGTAGGGTTTCCATTTTGATCAGGTTTATATTCATACCTGATAGGACATAGGCCAATAATCCTGACTTGCATTGTCGAATGTTGCTTATCGAAGAACCATTTTTCTTTAATCATGAATTGCTTTACCTCATCGAGTTGTCTTTCTTTTGGAACGACTTTGGTAGTTAATTCTCCAGTAGTTGCATCTGGTATCTTTAGTGTATCCGATCCAGCACCCATTGCAGCATCAACAGCCTCTTTAGTTAAAGGCACTTTAAATTCGTTAAATGGGTCATCTTTACTATAAGCCGTAAAACCTTCATTGTCTATACCATAAAGAACAAGAGTGATTAAATTAATCCTATTGTCAATAGGTTTGGTTGGAAAATACAATGGTAAATTTTGTTTTTCACGCAAATCGATCATTCTCCAGATGATTTTGGACCAGCATTACATCCGCTTCGCGGATATAAGGATACGGAACTGGTGTCTTGTGCGGTATATGTTCTTTTACATACACTTCTGTTATGTTATCCTGTGCCTGCAATTTATTATTGCAAAACAATACTGATAACCCTACGGCAAATAATAATGCTTTTTTCATTATTATATTATTTTAAGTTATTTTATAGTCAATGTAATATTTGCTAATTGTCTTATTGAGCCATCCGAACCAACAGCCTTAATATCTTCAATATATACTTTTTGGTTTTTATTTGTTTGTTTAATTAATGCAAATTGTTCATCTGTGAATTTGTTTGATTTTGAAACTTTTTCAGCTAAAAATCCACCAATCAATGTATTAACTTTGAATTCAGTAACTTTAAATGATAAATCAAATTCGAAATTTTCCATCTCTGCAACGACACCTGATTGCGCTAAAAATATATTTTTTGTTATTGGCCCACTAATTTTAATACCATTAACTTTTGCAACCGGGTCAGGTACAGAACGAACCCTGAATAATTTTGTCCCCATCGGCCTTTTTACCTTATCAATTTCAGCAATAACAGTAATTTCGGCATTCTGTCCGGCACCTTGCAGGATTAACAATAAACCCGTTACCCTCTTTTCTAATGGTACCATTGTTAATTGTAGGGAATATTTTATCCGATCCAACACCTGGTACTGATATTTCAACAGGATTGTCCACCGCTGTATAAAACAAATTTAACTTTGTTGGCGAAACTACCAGCATTGGAGCCGCAACCATATATTCCGCTTTAAATGGTTTTAATAAATCTGTCCCGCCTTCAGGTGCCCTTAATTTAATGATACCTCCCCATTTAACTGCTCCTATTGCACTACCTTTTCTTGTATAAATCCCCTTCCCGTTTTTAACAGGAATACTATCATACTTAAATCCCTGGCGTAAACGATAATCATATGTACCATCTTCACTTTTCGTAGAATCGTAAGGCCCAATATATATTGTCGGGGTTTGGGATGTATCAAAAGCTGCCAAAAATACTTTTGCCTTATATTCATTTCCCTGGAAAATATAATCCGAATTATAGATTACCGTAGCTTCCAAACTTGTAAATTTAAAAGAACCTTTATCTATCATGGTGTAAAGATACCTTAACATATC
Organism: uncultured Bacteroidota bacterium; assembly: GCA_963726845.1. GTDB lineage: Bacteria > Bacteroidota > Bacteroidia > Bacteroidales > DTGW01 > CAVSGB01. Next base: position 7,284 of record CAVSGB010000348.1, read on the forward strand.
TGCTTCTGAATTTCGTACATTCGATTGCAAACCACTTAAAATTGTTGTTACACCGAGTAATGGAAGATGTTCAAAATGTTCCTGTTCCCATGATTCCCGTATTCCATCTTTAAGTTCCCCTGCATCTGTATTTAAGCTTTTTAAAATTGCATTCCTTACTCCTTCAGCCTTTGGATCTATATTTTCAAGCAAATACTTCCTGTAATTTTCAATTGCCGCTTTAAGTTGAGTTCCTTTTCCCTGAACAATCATAATATTCCCGGGAACTTCCATATTGTCTGTACTCTTTACTTTAGCTGGTAATACTTCTGTTCCTTTTACAGCTTCAGCATCTTTGCCATCTGCCTTCGTAACTATATCAACTTTTAAACCCTGTATCGATTTATATAATTCATCAGCTCTTTTTTTAACCTCTAATGCGATATTGTTCCATTTTGTAGCTTTTTTAGGTTTTTCAGCTACTGCCTGCTTAAAATCAGCATACATTTTGCGATTTTTATCGGCATAATTTTCATTCATCTTGGTAATACCTTCATCTACAGTAATAAAGGCATTGAGGACTTCTTTCTGTACATTCAGTGCCAACAACGCAGTTAGCACCAGGTACATCATGCCAATCATCTTTTGCCTTGGAGTCTCTTTTCCGTGGGCCATATATTCTCAGTAATTACCTTCCTCCTTATTTTTTGGAATAATTCATTGCTGAAAGCATGTTGCCATATACATTGTTAAGAGCAGTCAGATTATCACTGAGCTTTACAATTTCATCGCGATACCTCTTTGTTTCCGCAACTGAATCGTTCAGGTTTTTAAGGATCGTATCCAAACCTGAATATAATTTTTCATTACCCTTCACGTATTCTGTAGTTTCTTTTAACTGCAGTTCGTATAGTGTATTTAATTCGCCTAAGCTTTTATTTATTTTTTCAATATGTCCGCCGTATACTTTGCCGCCATCAGTAACTGAAGAAGAATAATTAATAATTGAATCGGTAAGCTTTTGATATGACATTGCCATATCGGTTCCTGATTTCTCTACTTGCTGTGAAACATCAAGACCAGTCTTTTCAATTATTTCAGCAGTTTTCTGATAAGTTGTAGATAAGGAAGTAATCGAATTCTTTAAAACTTCTGAATTTTCTGAATATGCACTTGTCATTCCTTCGAGCGACTGGGCAGCTGTTTTAAAATTATTTACAAAAGACTGTGTAGCAGCTGTGGCTTCGGCAATATCAGACATCCTTCCGGCAGTATTATTTAATTTTGCAAATCCTTCTCCAAGTTTCTCCAGGGTTTCCGGACTTAGAGATGATTGTTCAAATAAATTTTCAAATTTCTCAAGTACAACATTTCCTCTTCCACTGGTAACACTTTCCTTATAATTCTCCATTTCATCATCGTCTGTAATACCAGCTAATTCAGGATAAACTAAAGTCCAATCGACTTCTTCGTGCAATGGCTCAAAAGCAGAGAAAAAGAATATTATTGCTTCCGTACTAAGTCCGGCAACCAACATGTAGGTTGCCCCTGGCCAGTGGTTGATTTTAAACATTGCACCTATAATTACAACAGAAGCGCCAAAGCCATAAAGTTTGGCCATAAACGTTTTCCAACTGGACGATTGAACTATTTCTGATAGGGTCATGCTAATTTCTTTTTTTAATTGTTTCCACCTAAGTATGAACGCACGCACCTAAACCCAATATAAGATTTCGCTGTATCCTGATATTCATACGAGCGCACTCCTACTTGTAAAAAGTATCCAATATCTTTCCAGGAGCCGCCCCTGACAACTTTTCTCTTTAAAACCGGGGGATCATCTGGTAAAGCATTATATTTATAATCGGGGTTTAAATCGTGGGTAAATGAATATGCAGATTCGTCATAAGCACTGCTGGTCCATTCGGCAACATTGCCCGCCATATCCCAAAGCCCATATTCATTAGGTTCATAAGACCCGACTTTGACTGTCTCAGCACCACCATCATCGGTGTAATTGCCCCGTAAGGGTTTAAAATTAGCAAGAAAACATCCTTCATTATTTCTGGTGTACATTCCACCCCATGGATACATTGCGAGGTCTAAGCCACCTCTTGCTGCATATTCCCATTCAGATTCTGAAGGCAACCTATAATCATGAACAAAAGGTTCTCCATCTTTAGCTAAAGAATTATTCATAAATTGAGTCCTCCAGATACAAAAAGCAGTTGCCTGTTTCCAACTAACACCAACAACAGGATAGTTGTCGTATGCAGGATGCCAGAAATACATAGTAGCATAAGGTTCATTATAAGAATAAGTGAAGTCTGCTACCCAACACAAAGTATCAGGATAAACATTAATAACATCCTGGAACATGAAAGATGACCTGTTTGTAATTTCAATTTTTTCTCCTCTGTTATTATTAACAAAACCCTGGTATTGCTTATTTTCAAAATTGTACCTGTTAGCTTTATTGGCAGCTTGTTTTAGGTCGTACCAGTAATATTCATACATAAGTTTCCTGGTATCAATTTCTTTTCTGTGATAAAACCTTTCCTGATCCGACAGATACAGTTCATTAAGTGCTGTATTTTGTTCTTCATCCTGTTCGTCAATTTTTGTTTCCCAGTTAATTAATGGCGGATCTATAGGATTGCCTAATTCATCTTCCGAAATTAAAAAATCATCTATTGACTGGCCAAGCATCCTGCGCATTATTGAATCGCGAACCCAAAAA
>CAVSGB010000349.1:0-3069 GCA_963726845.1 uncultured Bacteroidota bacterium
GCAGGGTATTCCGGCACCAAACCTCTTGAAACCATTGCGTCTCGGGCAATATTCTGTAAGATAACCCGGTCAGTATTGTTGTTCATGATGTTTTATTTAAGGTATTATTTAAATTTTCAGTGAGATTTTAACTAACTGCTTTTGCCAAAAGAAAAGCAGCAGCAGCAGCAATTATTCCAGTAACAGCTACCTTAATTGTTCCCTTAATAAGAGGTTGGGCTGTCATTCTACTTTTAAAATATCCAAATATGATTAATGCCATAATTGTGACAATACAAGATATATTGAACCCAGTTTTGCTATTATTGGAAATGATATAAGGAAATAAGGGAATAAAACCTCCAACCAAATAAGCAATAGCAATTGTACCCGCACTGGTGGCAGCCCGGTTTTTTGCGGGCTTCTCCATATTTAATTCAAGTTTCATCATAAGGTCGGACCAATGCTCCTTATTTTTGCTAACTTCCAGAGCCACTTGTTTGCTTAAAGGTACGGATACTCCCATTTCTATAAATATGTCTTCAACCTCTTTCAATTCGGTCTGTGGTACATTTTCAATTTCATCGTATTCCCTTTTTAATTCAGAATCGTAATGCTCTACTTCCGATTGGCCTGCCAAATAACCACCAAGTCCCATAGAAATGCAGCCAGCAGTTATTTCTGCTAAACCTGAAACTATTATAAGATGGTTGGTATTAAGCACTCCACTTAACCCTGCTGTGAGGGCAAATGGAACAGTTAAACCATCAGACATGCCAATGATAATGTCTTTTACTAATGTTGTGTTTTTATTGTGGAGTTCTTCCATTTATAAATCTCTTGCCAATTCTTGAGTATTTCATTTCTCACACATTGGGCGAGTGTTATTTACCTAATCCGATTTGATTCATATAAGTTTGGTTATCCCAGAAAAGATATTCTTCAATCATCACACCTTCTTTCCAAATGCCAACGGTACACATAGGTAGTGAAAATGATTTGCCAGTGGGTTTTATGAATTTACCTTTTCCAATTGGCATAGGTGCAGTAAAAGTTCCTGTCATAACACCAGTAACACATGACATATTTCCTGAACCAAAACGAATAGGATGTTGCTTTATGCTGGTATTAGGTGCATATACAAACAAAGCTTTTAAATCGGCAATGTGCCGTTCAATACCCAATGTAAAATGTCCATCGGCCAATTTACTTTAATGTCTTTGGAATGGCTTTCGTGCAACCTTGTCCATTGTTGATTGGTAAAAACAGTAAAATCCAAAGTATCAAACGTTGCCAGATTTTGTGAAATCATTTTATTGCTTACCGTAAGTTCTTTGATTTGATTTCTAAGTGAATCGATTTCACCCTGACTAATTGAAACTTTTCCACTTTGGTTTATACAACTTGTGAAAATTATTATTGACACTACTATTGACAATAATGCAATTGATTTGAAAATAAGTGCTATTTTTTTCATTTTCCTTTGATTTTTATTGATAAGAACCAAAGGTGGGTAGATTATTAATGGCGAATGTTACACAACTTTTGAAAGTAGTTACAACATTCACACATTTTGAATGTTTATTGAAGGCTTCGTGTTTTTCGTCAATACTATTTTAAAAATTAATTAAGATGAGATTGAATTTTCTGTTATTTACTCTTTAATTGTTCATCATCAAGGTTTAATTTCTTTGCTAATTCGTCAACAATATCGGCTTGGCGTTCGTTTAGTTTTTGCTTGCTAGTTGTAAAGTCGAACCATTGTCCCTTATCTATTTCCAGAAATTCTTGCTGCTTACCTGAATTTGGCGGCCATTCCATTGTGAAAGTATTACTTTTTATTTTTAATGCATCAAAGTCGTGTTCCAAAGCAAAAGCATAGACTATTTTTCCATTGATTTGTGTGATTGGTGCCAATGGAATAAAGTTCCCGGATATAGGTTCGCCCATTTCTTCTTGAAATTCTCTTATTGCAGCATCCAATAGGCTTTCATTAACATTCAATTCACCTTTAGGGATTGACCAAGCTCCTAAATCCTTTTTAGCCCAATACTGGCCGCCTGGATGAACGATAAGAACCTCCAAAATTTTATTTGTTAAACGATATAGGAGTATACCGGCACTTATTTTTGTCATTTTATTTTCTATTTAACAACCAGTATTATAGCAATATAAATTGTACCTATTCCTAAAATCACCATAATTGTTGTCCATATTGATGTGTATTTTTTCTGACTTTCAGGTAACAAGTCGCTTGCCCCAATGTATAGAAAAAAGCCAGCAAACAGAGCCAATGCCAATCCGAAGAATGTTTTTGGAAGTTTGAAAAAGAAAGTTGAAATTGCTCCCAAGATAGGAATTACAGCATCAAGTATAAGCCATTTTATTGCTTCGCGGTTCTTAACATTATCTTTCACGAGAATACCAACTGTACTAATTCCATCTGAAAAATCATGAACTATAATTCCAGTAGCAACAACAGCTCCTACCAAAGTGGAAATTTGAAAGGCTAAACCCATGGTAGCACCGTCCAGAAAACTTAATGTTACCAAACATATTGCGCCCAACCTACCTCTATTTCCAGCATTATCAAAGTCTTTCTTGGTAGGGGAATTTAATATCATTACCCTATCAAGTATCATGTAAATTACAAAACCCAAAATTACAACTGATATGATGGTTATGATAGGAAATTGAGTATTCCCCATTTTAATAGCTTCGGGCAATAAATCAAAAGCAAACATGCCAATAATAGCACCTGCCGCAAAACCCAGAAACCAACGAAGTTGATTTTTAAAACGAAGAGCAAAGAAACCTCCGCCTAATGTTGCAAGGCATGTTATAATACTAAGCAGAATAATCATAAGTTCTGAATTTACATTAATCTGGCTTGAATCTTCAATTAATTAATATTTGGTTTTCTCGGATTTTTATAAATAGGAATCAAAGGTGCGTAGATTAATAATGGCGAATGTTACACAACTTTTGAAAGTAGTTACATCATTCACACATTTTCAAGTGTACTTATTCTTTGCTTTTTTAGTTGCTTGAAATGTGAAGGGGTTAACCCGGTAATTTTTTTAAATTGAT
>CAVSGB010000350.1:0-14465 GCA_963726845.1 uncultured Bacteroidota bacterium
CAAAATCCTTACTAAAAAGTTTTATCTTTTTCAGGATACTTAGATTGTTTTACTTTTACGGTGAAAAAAAATCAAATTTTTGGTACAATATAACAATAAATCCAATGTCGTCTAATCAAATTAAAAATAAGGAACACGGATGACGCAGATTTTTAAACGCAGAAAAATAAGGGTATTAAAAAAATTAGTAAAATTTGCGTTTCTTAATGGCATCAGTATTCCAATCTTATATTTATTTCGTTGCCTTTAGATTAAAAAATGAAATTACCTGATTTATATATCAAAGCACTGCAACTCGAATTTCTTTCAAAGGAAGAAGGTTTGTTTCTTTATAACAATGCCCCCTTGGAAGAACTTATGTTTGTTGCAAATGAATTGCGAAAAATTCATGTGCCGGGAAAAAGTGTAACATGGTTGATCGACCGAAATGTAAATATTACCAATGTTTGTATTTCAAGGTGCAAGTTTTGCAATTTTCATCGGGTTCCCGAACACGCTGGGGCTTATATTACAAAATTAGAAGAGTATAAAGAAAAAATTGACACGCTCTACAAACTTGGTGGCGATCAACTTCTGCTGCAGGGCGGGCTTCATCCGTCTTTAGGGCTTGATTTCTATTGCAATTTGTTCAGGCAACTTAAATTAATTTATCCCGGTTTAAAATTGCACGCGCTTGGGCCGGCGGAAATTGTACATATCTCGAAACTTGAAAAAAAAAATTATAGAGAAGTCTTGAGATCACTGATAGAAGCGGGTTCTGACAGTCTTCCCGTGCTGGGCCAAGTCTCTGCGACCGGGTAAGACAAATTGTTTCACCAGGAAAATGCAAAAGCAATGAATGGCTCGACGTGATGCGCGAGGCCCATAAACTAAACCTTCCAACTTCAGCAACCATGATGTTTGGCCATGCCGAAACCATTGAAGAGCGCATTGATCACATAATAAGCATCCGTGAAGTACAGAGTGAGTGCCCCAAAGGACATCATGGGTTTATTGCTTTTATTCCCTGGCCATTTCAGGATGAAGGGACATCTTTAAAAATCCGCTTTGGCATTACAAATAAGGTTACAGCAGATGATTATTTAAGGTTATTATCGGTGAGCAGGATAATGCTCCCCAATATTACAAATATTCAGGCTTCATGGCTGACTGTTGGGAAAAGCACCGGACAACTGCCCTTCATGCCGGCGCCAATGATTTTGGCTCAATTATGATTGAAGAAAATGTTGTTTCGTCGGCCGGCTCAAATAACTCATTCGATGAAGAAGGTATTAAAAAAGCAATTAATGAAGCCGGGTTCAGTTCAATGCGCAGGAACCAGAAATATGAAAAATACATATTACCCGATTGAATAATTAAATCTATCTTTATGAATGAAAACAAACTATCAAACAATATCTACCTTCCGATATTCAAAAGTCCTTTAATAAGAATATTCAAATCGTTGGTAAATTTGTAATCCTTTGCGTAAAGGAAGTTGAGTTTTTCTTTCAGGCTTTCGTCAATATTTTTCTTTCCCAGTCCGTCAATAGGCGAAAGGATACCTTTTTTTATTTTTGGCAATTCTCCCGGGTTAATACTTTCGTTAAAATAATATCCAACCCATGTATTTATGCCAAACATAACTTTCAAAATATTTGAGAAAGCTTTTAACCTGTTTTTTAGAAACAAAAACAATATCGGGCACAAAACCAATAAAATTAAAGATGACAGCAAATCAAAAAGCCTCTTTTCCCTTTTACCTGAAGGCCTTCCAATCGTATTCAAATTGATAAGATATAAATCACCCGCCGTGTTGATCGAATTACTGCCAATAATAGAAAGGCTTTCGGGTGGTGCAATTTTATATTCTACATCAATATGCGATAAATTAAGCATGTGCCCGATAATATCCTGTGAAGCAATATCACGGGCACAAAAAATAATTTCTTCGACTTTATAAATGATAATTAAATCCTCTAATTGTCTTATTTGTCCCAGGTATTCAGGCAATTGAGATGGTTCGTTGGAAATAAAACCAATTATTTCAGGATTTGCCTGTGTTTGTTGTAAAAGCTGTGATACCCTTACAGACTCATTTTCATTTCCTATAATCAGTACTTTCTTTTTTTGCAATTCTCCAAGTTGAAAACCTTTTACTTTCAAGAAATGTAATAGAAAACGCAAAACTGAAATCGAGAATACACTCCACAGTGAACCCAAAATAATTAATAATCTCGAGAACCTCAATTCGAGTGGCAGCAATGCATATATAGCAAGAATAATGAGAGTCCCGATACCAATGCCTTTTAAAATATTAGAAATTTTGACAGGTTTGTCATAAGCGCCGGTAAAAATCAGACTAATAATCCAAATTACTATATAGGCTGGAACTACTGCTAAAAGAAAAAGTTGTGGATATGAATTGCCAGGGCCAAATTTCATTGTTTCAGACCAGGATTTTAAAAATAAAAAACCAAAATAAATGAGAACACCATCGAATAAAGGAAATGCCACCTGCTTAACAAACCGTCGGGCAATCGCAATAACAGCGCGCAGGTAAATTGCCAACCGGATAATGAAAGTAATTAGCTTTAAGTTGCTCTTCGAAAAATGTTTTTCGGCAAAAATCAGCATTGCATTGTAGAAAACAATTACATAATTGACACTGCTTTTCTTAGTGCTTTCTCCTTTATAATGAATAATCGTCGTTTCAGGGAAATAATAATTCTTATAACCGGCCTTAATAATCCTGTACGATACATCAATATCTTCGCCATACATGAAGAAGGATTCATCGAGCAGGCCAATCTTTTCTATAACAATCCTGCGAATAAACATAAATGCGCCCGCAAGGATTTCAACTTCGTGAACCTGATTTTTGTCAAGGTAGCCCAGGTGATAACGGCCAAAGATTTTTGATTTCGGGAAAAAGAAAGAAAGCCCGAATACCTTGAAGAATGCCACACCAGGTGTTGGCAGGGCACGTTTCGACTCCGGGAGAAAATTACCTTTCCCGTCAATCATCTTAACGCCCAGCGCGCCCGCATTCGGGTGTTCGTCCATGAATGAAATACATTTTGAAAATGTATCTTCCTGGACAACGGTATCAGGGTTAAGCAACAAAATATATTTGCCTTTCGATTCCCTGATCGCCTGGTTATTGGCTTTCGAAAACCCAAGATTGCTTTTGTTCTCAATAAGTTTTACCTGTGGAAATTTTTCTTTGATCATTGTGCAGGAACCATCGACCGAATTGTTGTCGACCACAAAAACTTCTGCATCGATATCTTTCAATGCTTTAAAAACAGAATGAAGACATTGCTCGATAAAATATTTGACGTTGTAATTTACAATTACTATGGAAAGCTTCATGATTTACTTATTCTCGACACAGCTCAAAACAACCATTTTACATGCATTTGTATTGCCCATAGAACACGCCTTATGGAATTTTTCGCAGGCATTTTTTATATCGTTTAGCTTGTAATAGGCCATTCCAAGATTATAGTTTATGGAAGCATTGTCGGGGTTTATCTCAATTGCTTTTATTAAATCGTCCACCGCTTCCTGGTAACTGCCTTGTTCGTACCTTAACCTTGAACGGCTGCTATACGCTGCAGCATTGTTTGGCAATAGTTCTATGGCTTTTGAGAAATCTTCTTCGGCCTCTTTGTAATCTTGCTGCGACAAATGCGCAGTACCCCTTGCCAAAAGTACATTATAAGTATTGTAGCCTGGATCGGTTTCATAACATTTATTAAAATCGGTCAACGCTTTTTCAAATTTCTGTTTGTTGTTGTACAAAGTCCCGCGGCAGAAATACAATTCTGAGGACTTGTCATTCGATTCTAAAGCTTTGTTAACAATTTCAAAAGCTTCTTTTTCTTTTCCCATCTGAAATGTAGTGAGTGCTTTTTGCGAAACTGCTTCATACAAATCGTTTTTATTAACCAGGGCATGATCGAAATCTGCCAGTGCATCGTCAAACTTTTTCGTGGCAGCCAATATTTGACCTCTTACAAGGTAAGCTTCCGCATATTTTTTTTTGGCGTCCAATGCTTTGTTGGCATCACGCAATGCTTCATCGTACTGGCCAATGTTAAATTTTGCAACAGCACGTCCGTAATAAGCTTCAGCCAGCCCCGGGCTCATACGCAGGGCTTTGTTAAAGTCTTTTATTGAACTGGCATAATCGAGTTGCCTGATTTTGTCATTGCCCGATTTCATTACCTGATCCACATTAATTGCCTGTTGTGCCATTAATTTAGGCAATACAAATAAAATCAGCAGGATTAATAAATATTTCTTCATCGCAGTTTTTACGTAAATTTTGCCGTAAGTTAATAATTCCTTACTTTATTTCCATAATCTCTTATTCTCATTTCTTAATACAAATTTTACAAAAAACTGGGAAATGGTTCTGAATAGTCCTCGTGACGCATCTTATAGCCAAATGAACCAAATTTTCTACTATGAAAAATATAATCGATGCGGAAATGAGGTACTTTCCCATTATACGTATTGCCTATCCCTCTGCCCGATTCACGAAATGCATCACAAAGGTTTCCCTTCATACGCTTGTATGTATAAGATACAGGTGTGTCGTTAAAATCACCACAAAGTATTATAGGAAATGGTGATTTATCAATTAATTTAGAAATATGGTCAACCTGGTATGCCCTCAATTTAAATGCTTCGCGAAGTTTGTAAGAAATAGTTTTTATCCCGGCTTTATTTTTTTCGCTTATTGAAAATTGAATGGAATCAATAAAATCATAATCACCTTTAAGAAAACGAATGGATTGCAAATGGCAATTGAATAAGCGGATGGTGTCTTTTTTTACAACAATGTCGCTGAACATAGTTATATTGCATGTATTGCCAAACGACATTTTGCCTTTTGCGATTATCGGATACTTGCTGAAAATTGCAATGCCCGATCCCGATTCGTTGCTATAATTGTAATAAGAATAAAAATACCTTGATGGTTTAAGCGTTTTAAGAATTTTGCCAAAAGTGTAACCATCTGGTTCTATTCTAAATTCCTGGAAACAAACAATGTCTGGATTTTCTGATTTTATAATTTTTAAAATATCAGGTTGCGATTTAATTATTGGCATATCATCTGTTTTGCTGAAGTCCCTCACATTGTACTGCATTATTTTCAGAATACATTCTTTCTGGTTTTTGCTTTTAAAAAATTGAAAAGGGTTTATAGGAATTTGAATATAAGCTGCAAGATTATACCAACCTGCCAAAATAACTATTATTGAAACCAATACCATCCGGCGCCATCTCACTGTCCAAAAAATTATAAAGAAGATGTTTATTAATAAAAGGTAAGGAAATGCCAGGCCAAAGAATGCTATTGACCAAAACTTCTCAGGGCTTATGAATACTGATAAATTTGAGATAAGCAAAAGAAAAGCAAACAGCAGGTTGATAAGTACGAAAATATGGTGCAATATTTTTCTGAAAAATTCCATTATTTGCTCGACCGGAAAAGAAAGTCTTTCTCATCCTTTGTTAAACTATTGTAACCGCCTTTGGCAATTTTATCGAGTATGCGGTCAATCTCCTTTTGATTGTTGACCTTCATTTTGTTGTATTCAAAGTCATCTGCCGGCTTTTTATATTCAACCTTCATCTTTTTTCGTGGTTTAAAAAGGGAGAAGAAGCCATCGAGGAAACGGGAGAAGCCTTTGGTAATATCTTTTCCTTTATTATAACGAACTGCGAAATAATAGCCGAATAAAGCGCCGCCTAAATGTGCAATGTGCCCTCCTGCATTTCCGCTCTGGATGCTCAACACATCGATGATGATAGTAAAAATAGCTATATATTTTAGCTTTACCGGGCCAAACAAAAATAAATTGATGGCGTAATTTGGCATAATTGCCGAAATTGCAAATACAACAGCCATGATGGCTGCTGATGCACCAACCAGCGATGAGCCGTAGCGTTCGAGGTTAAATGCCGGGAGCGCGTTATAAGCAAGCGCGTATAGCAATGCCCCGCTGATGCCTCCGAGTATGTAAACACTTAATAGTTTTTTCTGGTCGAGGTACTGAAGGAAAATTTGTCCAAACCAATACAACCATAATAAATTGAAAAGTATATGCCAGATATCGGCATGCATGAACATGTACGTGACAATTGTCCAGGGACGGTAAGCAAAAGCAACAAAATTTGAAGGAAAATTTATAAAATAATTAAACAACGGGTCAAGGGAAACTTTTGTAAAGAGGAAATAAATTAAACTGATGAAATTAACAATAACAAAAATTGCAACATTGATATAGATCAGCTTTATCAGGTTGTTGCCCTGTTTGAAGTTATTTTTTAATTCGTCTGCAAAACTCATATTCAAGTTTATTTAAAAAAGCCCCACCCCGGCCATTCCCCAAAGGGGAGGGAGAAAGAAGTCTTCAATTTAAAAGTGAAAAAATATTGCCATTTCTTATAGCCCAAAATTGAAAGTTCTTAATGTTTAATTTTGACTTAAACAATATACTATCATTAAATCTCCAAGTATGTAATCATTAAATATTAAAAAGAACTTCTAAGGTTGCGCCAGCCTCCCTCCCCTTTGGGGAAGGCCAGAGTGGGGCTTCTTCTTCAATAAAAATTCTTCCTGTCCTTGGCCCACATTTTAATCATTATAAAACCAAACAACATGCCTCCCAGATGCGCGACATGTGCGACCTGGTCGCCGGGCTGTGTAATCGACATAAACAATTCTATCCCGCCATAAATCAGCACAAAATATTTTGCTTTGATAGGAATAGGAGGGATGATCAGCAAAAGTTCGGTATTTGGAAAAAGCATCCCAAAACCAAGCAATACCCCAAATATTGCACCCGATGCGCCAACGCAGGGAATTCCCATTTTCATTGCAACAATTGAATTCACAACTGAAACGCCATCGTTTATCAATTGCGGGCTTGAAGGTGCTTCGGCCCATTGGTTCATAAAACCTAATAGTTCGGCGCTGGGTTGTTTCAAATATTCCCTTACGAAAGTCCTTAACAATTCCGGCGACGGTGTATTGGCAAAAGCATGTGCTTCCCTTACCATTGGCATAAATTGAAAGTGGTTTACCAGCGTGTAAAAAAGCGCCGCACCGATGCCGGTAACGAAATAAAAAATTAAGAAACGCTGGCTTCCCCATACCTGCTCCAGCATTGCACCAAACATGAATAAAGCATACATATTGAAAAAGATGTGCCAGAAACTGCCATGCATGAACATGTAAGTTATATACTGATATACATGGAAATTGGGGGACTGGTAATAATAAAGCGCCAGGTGATCGTCCAGGATAACATTATATTTTGTAAGCACCCACGATGCCAGGAACATCAGCACATTGATAATAATAAGGTTCTTTACTGCAGGTGGCATTCTTAAAAACATCTTGCAAAATTTATTCGTTTAAAACAGCCCGCAAAGTTATCAAAAATATTTTCGTAAAAGTGGTTGAAGAAAAAATGAGGCATAAAAAAACCTCAACCCCCTGCCCTTTGCCACCATTGAAGGAGAAGCCGGATTAAATCCCTGTCATTTTGGAGAGAGGGCTGCAAAATATTTGAGCGATATTGTAAAAACTATGTTGTCGAAAAAGTCTGATTCTGCCCCAAACCCCTAAAGGGGCATTAAACCATAGAGTTGACAAAAGTCCCATTTAGGGCATAGCCGTCAAGCTAATTCTTATATATTGCTGTAAATCAGCATTTATTTCTTCTTTTCTTCATACTTTTGAAGCGTCAAAAGTATGCAAAAACGCTTTGCCCGCATGAACTTAGCGAAGCGATCTCATGAGCGTCAGCGAATAACTCGCACCGTAAAGAAGCGAGTGGGACAGTACAAATTTGTAATTGTTTTGGTTTTCGCTTCTTTACTTTGCTCAGACAGCACGCAGGCGAAAAGGAATTATTTTCTTACGCTTCGCGCTTTTTGAATTATATGAGAACTTATGATTTTGTAATCAGTCTGTAGAAAGGACGCAAAGCGTAAAACTGAAAATTCCATATAAGGCGGCGTGCTGGCTGAGAGAAGTCAATAAGCAACAAGTAAGCTAAATTTAGCTAAAATGCTTCCTGATTATTGACGGATCGAGTTCATGCCGTCTGTCTTTTTTGGTTTTTTGTGACGACAAAAAGTAACAATAAGAACATATATGTAGCAGGATATTAGCATTGTATTATACCTAAGCTTGACGGCTATGCCATTTAGGGGATTTAGGGGCAGTAATTGCAAAAACCCACTTTAAAGACAATCTCAACCCACTCGAACTGCAGAGTTTAATCCTCATAGCTTTGAACTTTACCAGTCAAGCTCCCTCTCCAACCAATGAGGTTACCCTTCTTAGCTTTGAATTATACCGGGCAAACTCTTTCTCCAACTGCTGATGTTATTTCTCTTAGCTTTGAGCTACACCAGGCAAGCTCCCTCTCCGGTTGGAGAGGGCCGGGGTGAGGTTTTTTTTAAACTATTTTAATTTCTATTCGTATAAAAGTGGATTATTTAAATTTATTAACCGTTATTATTTATTAAATTTGTAAGTAGAAAAAAATTATTTAAAAACCTTTAAGATTATTAAATGTTTAACTTAATTATATTAGAATGAAACCCTTACATTACTTTTTTTTAGCCGTTGCTTTAATGCTGGCTGGCAGCTTAAATGCACAGGTGGCAATAAATACAACAGGTGCCGGACCAAATGGCTCTGCAATGCTGGATATAGTTAGTACTACAGGTGGTATATTAATTCCACGAATGACTCAATCACAACGAAATGCAATTAGTTCCCCCGCAACAGGTTTATTAATTTACCAAACCGATAATACAACTGGAATTTATTATTACAATGGTATTTGGATATTCGTTAATGGTGGAACCGTTCCTATTATTCGCGGTGGAACTGGTGCTACAGATGGAAGCAACTTACTTCCATCTCCCTCAGGAAATAATGGTAAATATTTAATAGTTGATAATACAACTGGATTACCAACTTGGACTACTGTTACAGTTGGAGGGGTTACTGGTGTGACAGCATCCTCTCCACTTGGGATTAATGGTTCTTCTCCTACTATAGCTCCAAATATTTATCTTAGTTCGACAATTCCTATTAATAAAGGAGGAACTGCTGCAACTTCATCTGCCACAGCTTTGAGTAATATATCTGGGACAAATCTTACCTATAGTGGAACAACGGTTTCAATTAATGGTTCTTTAAATTTAAAAGTTACTACTTCTCCACTTAATTCAAATACAACTTTGGATGCAACATATAATGTTGTTTTATGTGATCCATCTGGAGGCAGTTTTACTGTTACTTTACCTGATGCTACAACTTGTCCAAATAGAGTTTATGTAATAAAATCAATAGGTTCAGGTACTATACATATAATTGATGCCGCTGCCAATTCTGTTGATAATGTTGGTACTTATAATATTTCATCTTCTTTATCTTCAATTGAGGTGGTGAGTGACGGAAATAATTGGTGGATTATTGGACATTAAAAAATAATTATATTATTTAATATTATTGTAATTAGCATAATTTTTACCCCAAGTAAGCGTAGTTTGTAATTAGGTTTTTGAAGAAACAATGTTGTGGGTTTTGGAAAACGAGGCGTTTAAATTGTTCTTTTTAGAGTCAGGATAAAATTTAATGTATTAATCATTATTGATATTGCTGTTTGATAGAAATATTATTTGGATATTATGGACAAAATAAAATACATACTGCGCTTCCCCCTATTAAGTGTAGTTTGTAACTACGCTTTAAAAGAAATAAAAGTTTTAGATTGTCCATAATGATAACTGAAAAAGTATAAAGTTGTAAAATGCAAGAGATAGCAATAAATACAAAGACAGACAAAAAATTGGAAAGGTTTAGGGGAAAAATACTATTCCCCGAAAAGCTTGAAAAGGCTAATGAAATACTAACAAGAGCAGGTTTACCAAAACTTGCACCTAAATAATTATTATAGTAGCAGCACCATGAGTTAATAGTAGTTACAATGCTAAAAAGAAAGAAAGCTGTAAAATCTGCAGATGACCATATTTAAAATGATGATTAGAAAAATTAATTGAAAACAAGAAACAAGTATTGAATGCCGGAAGTAAACTTCCATATTTATTTAAACAAGTTCATAAGGATATTGGTTTATTTTGACAATGAAGGAAAAGAAGTAAGTACTTTTGTAGTTAAACTTGAATATTATTTTTCGGGCAAATGGATGGAAATTGAAAGATATGATTGCTATCACAACAAGGTGCATAAAGATATTTTAAACCGAAAGGGCAAAAAGAAACGGGTTGTATCTTTTGAATATTTGGATATAAAATCAGGGCTTAACGCTGCTATTAAGGACTTTAAAGAAAATTACGAAAACTACATCTGGAGGTTTGTCAATGAAAAGGAGTGAGGCAAAGCGTATAAATGACTTTAATGAAATCGAAGATTATTTGCACAGGGAAGGTTTTAAAAAGCTGACGGAGGCAGAAACATATCTGCCGGAATGGAAATATTCGATAGAATCGTGCCGGCAAATAATTAAAGAGAGGTCAAAGGACGAAATTTCAGTTTTATAGAAGTTGTACGGTTAAGAATATTTGAAAGTTAAAACAGTTGCATAACCTGGCAGTGACTTTAAGTCCTGCCAGCGTTTGATAAAAAAAATATTCAGTACAAAAGTGATATTATTGAAAAATGCAAGCGATAGAAATAAATACAAAGACAGATAAAAACGGGCATTTGAATTTAACCTGCGATTTAAATAAAAGGGAAATAAATGTGCGTGTTATTATTTTGGTTGACGATAAAAATGAATACACGGATGAAGAAAAATTATGGGTACATTCAATCTCAACAAACCCGGCATTTGATTTTCTAAATGAACCGGAGGAGAATATTTATTCAATAACGGATGGAGAACCATTTAATGATTAAAAACTAGATAGTGCTTGTGCCGTTTCCTTTCGATAACTTTGAGGTTTCAAAGGTAAGGCCTGCACTGTGTTTGACATCTGAAATTGGGAAGTACAATCATGTAATAATTGCTTTTATAACGAGTAAAATACCTGATGATTTAATTGATAGTGATTTGATAATAAAAAAACAAACAGAAAAATTTTTAACTATAGGATTGACAGTTGATTCTGTGATTCGGTTGCATAAAATTGTAACAATTCCCAAAAGTTTAATAAAAAGAAAGTTGGGATCAATCGACAAATCAGTTGAAGCTGATGTTAGAAGAAAATTAGGCCAAATGTTTGAAAAACAATAATTTGATTTAAATTGCCTAATTGATAATATATTACATTGAAAAAAAAGAACATTATGGCAAAATTAAAATATACACTTAGCTGTCTGATGCTGTTACTTTCAGTCACAGCTTTTTCGCAGGGTTATCTGATAAACAGCGGCAACCTTGTAATCAATTCAGGCACCAGCGTTATTATTTCCGGGGGTTACCAGAACGCAACCGGTGGGCAGGTTACATTAGATGGCACCATATCGCTTACCGGAGATTGGACAAATAACGACAATTCAGCTCAAGTACTTGTATCTCCCACATCGCACAGCGGAACAACGGTTTTTGCTGGTTCTTCGACCCAGACCATTGGTGGCAGCTCGACTACAGTTTATGAATTTGAAAACCTGACTATAAATTCCACGGCTACCGTAAATGTTACTGCAGCAATGGCCGTAACTGCTGATGGGGCAACTACTTTAAACGGCATATTGGATTTAAAGAATGATGGCAATAACAATCCAAAGCTTGCTTCTTTTATTGATAACGGTACAATTACAGGTTCAGGAACACTACATGCCGAAGCGCATTTGGCCGGAGCAGGTGGAAGCGGCACACCAACCGGAAGGGGCTGGTACGTTTCTTCCCCGGTAAGCAACGCCACCAGTTCGGCATTTGGCTTTCCAAATGGATACGATAGCCTGGCATATTGGGTTGTAAGTCCCGATGGAACAAAAACAGGCTATAAATATATCAAAAATGGGACAACTTCCTTAAGTGTGGGACTTGGATATGTTTACCGTGACGGGGCCACACAAGACTTAGTTTTTGCAGGAACCCCCAATACAGGAAATGTTACTACCGCCTCTGTTACAATGGCAGGGGCGAAAACATACAGGGGCTATTACCTTATGGGCAACCCTTATCCGTGTTCACTCGACTGAGCCTCTGCCTATGCTGCAGCAACAAACCTGCTCAGTACCATTCAGTACCGTGCTGCAACCAGTGTTGGTGATGCAGCCATGGTTTTTGATTATTACAATGCATCCGGGCACATTTCCACAACAAACAGCGGGGGCGTTTCGAACCAGAATATACCGCCGCTGGAAGCTGTTTGGGTAAGGGTAAATGCCGATGGGAATTCCGGTTCAGTGACCCTTACAAACAGCATGCGGTTGCATGATGTAAACAACGAAAGTTCCAGGCTGAAGTTGGCCTCCATGAGTGACATTTTCCGGATTGCCGTATTTAGCAATGGCATTAAAGATGAACAGGTAATAGCTCAAAATAATAATGCCGACGATGACTTTGAAATTTATGATTCGGAGAAAAGGATGCTGAACGATTCCCTAATTGCTGAAATTTATACTCTGGCACCTACACGGGAAAGATTGGTAATCAATAGTGTAAAACCATTTACCGGTCAAAGGAAATTTCCACTTGGCATAAATGTTGGCAAAGCAGGTACTTATAGTTTAAAGGCCGACCTTTCCGAAATGGTCAGCTTACAGGATGTTTACCTGCTGGATAAGAAAAATAATGTTTTGCAAAAACTCAACCTGGACCCTGAATACAATAATTTTCATTCTGATATCGTGATTGATTCCACCGGCTCGCGGTTTATTTTATATTTCGTCCCCACCGGCGAGCTGCCCGATACCGGTAAAGTTTCTGTACAGGTTGCACATAAACCACAAGTTGAGGTTTATTCTGTACACCGCGATATCTTTATTAGCAATTGCATTCCAGGGTCACAGGTAATGGTATTTGATATGCTCGGGAATTTATGCTATAAACTAAAAACTGTTTCAAGTTCAGAGATTATTAGAACCAATTCAAAAGATGGTTGTTTAATTGTTCGTATTAACAATGAAAATTTTTCTGTATCCCGAAAGATAATTATTCGGGAATGACAAAGTAAACCCATAAATTTTTAACCTGAATAATATAAAGCTCTTAAAAATGTACGACAACAAGGAAAAAACAGACAATAATAACTTAGGTAAGGCAAAAAAAGCCTGGCATAAACCCAAAATGCTTTCCGGAAAAGAAATCAACCGACCCCTGATAACCCCTGGTCTGGAAGCGGTTATAGTTAAAAACTGATACATTAATCTTAATTGCTTACCAGGATTTTTAATTTCTGCCCGGGTTTCAGGTCACGATCGCTTTTCAGGTTGTTTGCAATTTTGATAGCATTTATCGAATCGCATTTAAACCGGTTGGCAATTCCCCACATGGTATCGCCCCGCTTTACTGTATAATAAAAACAACGTTGTGCTTTATTTTTGTTAGGTTCATTAACGGATGCAACTTCATTTAAATACTTATCGTTTTTGTTCCAGATAGCTAAAACCTGGCCCGACATTAAATTATCATTCTTCAAATTGTTCCAGGCTCGCAAATTTTCCAATGTACAGCCATATTGCATAGCTATCTTATGCAGAAAATCCCCTTCTTTTACCGTATAAAATTGTTTGGCTTTTCCTGCTGTATCACCAGCGTTTGATAATATATTGAGATAATTTGCAGTATCGTTTGACCGGAAAAAAATCTGGTTTTCAAGTTTTAAAAAAACAAGAATTTTATCCGAAGGAAGAACTAGCGTTTGCGGTTTGTCAACATCGGGAATTATATCCCGGCGATAACAAGGGTTAAGGAAACGGAGTGTTTCAATGGGAACACCTGTTTTTTCAGCTATTTTGGAATATTCAACTTCTTCGCGGATCATCAGGGTGTCGATGTTGTTGTAATTTATTTGCGGCGGTTTGGGAGAAATGCCATGTTCCTGTGCGTGATTGGTAAGGTAAACAATAGCAATAAAAGCCGGTACGTACCATTTGGTTTGTTCGGGAAGATAAGGCTGGATTTGCCAGAAGTTTGTTTTGCCACCTGAACGCACGATTGCATTGCGCACTTCGCCCGGGCCACCGTTGTATGCAGCGAGCGCCAGTTGCCAGTCGTTAAAAACACTGAAAAGATATTTCAAGTACCTGCAAGCCGCATCGGTCGATAAATAAGGATCGCAGCGCTCATCTTTATAGGAACTGACTTCAAGGCCAAGTAGTTTTGATGAATTCAACAGCAACTGCCAAAGTCCCATTGCACCCGAACTTGACTTGGCCAACGGGTTTAAGCCAGATTCAATAATCGGGAGATATTTTAATTCGAGCGGCAGATTATATTTATCGAGATATTCTTCAAAAATGGGGAAATACA
>CAVSGB010000351.1:0-10551 GCA_963726845.1 uncultured Bacteroidota bacterium
GACAAGAAAATTTGTGACGAACAGCCTTTAAACTTTCCCAAAGGAATAACCTTATGGCAAGATACTGGCTTTTTAGGTCACTGTCCTGAAGGAGTTAATATCCGAATGCCAAGTAAAAAGCCAAAAGGCAAAGAGTTGACAAAAGAACAAAAACAGGAGAACCGGGAAATATCCAGATTTAGGGTACTTGTTGAACACGCTATCTGCGGAGCTAAGCGTTGCCGAATTATCAAAGAACGTTTACGTTGCCACAAGTTTGAATTCGATGATCTAATCATGGAACTCGCTTGTGGCTTACATAATTTTAGAATAACTGTGAAATGCGTTGCTTAATTCAATTAATCTATATAAAGTCTATTGAATTTGTCGGTTCGAAATCATAAATTTGATGGGCTCTTCATCAGAAACAGATATCACATTTTCCGGGCTGACTTTCTCTGAATAATCTATATAATCAAGAACTCCTATCATTTCATTTGCAGGATTGAATGTTTGAACTTCAATCCGATTGGTATTTGAAGGCAAGGCAATTTCTTCTTTAATTCCAATAATTGTATCGGGATAAACTTTAAAAGAATCAATTTTTTGCAACAGTGTATAATTCGAATCGTAAATCATTATTTTTATATTTCCGTTGTTGAATACACTGAAGGAACCTTTAAGTATTGTAGAAATACTATCGTATTTGAGCCGTTCGAAAGTTGCACCAGCATGGTTGGCTTTTAAGACAGTACTTTGTAGCGATTGTGATGAATACAGGTTGTCATCAAAAGTATAGCTTCCACCATTGGCAATTAATTTTTTCGAGGGACTTATAACTTCCATTGCCATGAATGCCGGGCCTGAAGCTTGAATATAAACTTCAAATCTAGCGCCATTATCGGGATAGGTTTCGTTTTCGAAGACGTCGAAAACTTTAAAATATGCCTGATTGTCCTTTTTGTCGGTGAAACTAGCCCAACCATCTTTTACATCAGCATATATCTTACCCTGGCTGGGATTGAATTCAATGGAATAAATACCAGGAACTATTTGACCTAAAAATGATTTGGATTTCGGGTTGTAATAGACACTATCCTTATATTTGCTTTGTTTATTTACAGGAAAATTTATACTAAAATTATTATAATCGTTTTCATTCAAATGAGCCGGACTAACATAGTTTACATTCATTATGCCATAATTGACATCAAAATTATTCTGGTTAATTATAGTGTTTTCAATTTTTACACGTGTAGAATTTTTGAAAACACTAATCCTTCTTTCAAATTGAATACCGGGAAACGTTGTTGATTCTTTTTCACTTTTCAGGAATATTATTACCGAATCAGTATTGGAACATTCTGTTGTATATTGGAATAATCTGTAGGTTAGAAAAGGTGACGGTGGCCATGCTTCAGGAGTTGGCCAAGTCTCAAGCCCTCCGAATCCCCATGAATTATCGAATGGAGATGCTTTTGCATCATAAGACTGACCAAAAGTGTGGGGTTCGAGCAATAAAAATGTATCGACACCAAAATCGTATTGAAGAATATTCCCACCCATTGATGGTACAACCGCTACGATGATATATTTATTTTTCATTACAAGGGCATCCCAGCCCCAGTTTTTATAATCATGGATGGTATCAAATTTTAGAAAATCATCTTGCGACATTAAAGAATCATTAATGCTCAATTGTATTATAACAATTAAGATAAGTTGTATATAATTTTTCATATTTTGATAAATAAAAACCAGTTCGTCTTATCTGTTAATGCAAGATAATGAAATATATAAAAAACATCCCGAAAATCATAATTGTTATTATCATTTTTGTTTTTAATATTTGTGGCAATAAATATAGATAGATAGTTCAAATTAATTATTTGAGGCGATGGGTTTTTATTAGATTCATTGGGACACATATTTATTATAATAAAATAGATGCTGATAAAATTTCGATCTAATTATTTTATTATCAAAACAAACAATTTAGGTTAATTATGCTTACTACAAATAAATCAATGCTTTATATCTGTAGTACAGAACTTCATTTAAACGGATATTTTTTAGTTAATTCGAATCAAATTTATTTGATAAAGCTGATTCAATTGTTATTTTTGTTATTGGGTTATTCAAGTATGAATTGATAGCCCATATATAGGAACGTTATATTTTTTTTTGGAACATTTATCTGATGGCAAATCGCAAATCTTATTTTATTATTGTATTTATTGTAATGGCTTCAGATTTATTTTGTCAGGAAAATTCACTTTATTTAAATTCATATATCAGCCCTTTTATTACAAATGCCGCATGCACGGGTTCTGAATATTATCCTGATGTTTACTTTTCTGTTAAAAAACAATGGTTGGGTTTTCCTAATTCTCCTTCAACATATTTTATTTCTGGCAATATCAGGTTAGGGCAACGTGATTTCTATAATTCGCAAGGTTTATTAAATAAAACTCCTTTTAACCTGTCAGACCGCATAAGGATAGGAGCTGCAATTTTTCAGGATAGAAACGGGCCAGTGACAAATACAGGTGGATTATTATCTTACGCATATCATGTTCCGCTCAGAAATGACGAAAGCAGGTTATCATTCGGACTTTCAGCCTTTATTGTTAATTATGCAATCAATAGTTCAATCCTGAAATCCGACCAGGGTGACGACTACTATCTGCTTAATGGGCCAAACAATATTATTAAACTGAATTTTGGTTTTGGTATTTACTATTATACTAATAATTACTATTGTGGCCTTTCTGCTAGTAAGCTGTTGCCAGGTATCTCAAATGCCGGGGAATACATTAAAATGGAGCAATCCTATTTTCTCATGGGAGGTTATAAATTCAAAGGGGACTATAATGTAACAATATTTGAACCTTCTATAGAAATCAAAAAACTTCCCAATGAGAATTTAATATTTGACACCCATGCAAAATTCTATGTTAAAAAACTAAATTGGTTGGCAATTTCATATAGTACATCGAAACTTCTTAATATTCAGTTTGCCTTACAAATAAACAGAAGAACATATATAGGATATAATTATGGGTATTCCATGGGGCCAAATTGCCGATTATAATTACGGCACACATGAAATATCAATTAGAATTATAGGGTTATAACATGAATTAAATATAGCTGATAAACAAAATAAAATTTGGATCAATGAATAAATACCTTATTTTAATTATCATAATATCCTATAAAAGTTTCATAGTTGGTGCTCAATACTTATATGATCCATCCTTTGAGAAAGATTTTACCGGGCTAAATAACTGGTATCACTGCAATTACAACAGTACGCCCGACTTTCAACCAGGACAATGGAATGTTGAATTGCCACCCTCAGATGGTAATAGATATATGGGCCTTATTATGCTCCCGGGCGGTGATGCTGATGGCCCAAAAAATGAGGATGTTACTACAAAGCTTTTAAAACCGTTATACAAAGATACGTTTTATATAATTTCAATAGACCTGGCATACGCCCCTAATGCTTATAACGGAGGTAACAGCCCACAAAAGTTTAGAATTGCAGGTGGAAATGGCAATTGTATATTTGAAGATGTCCTGAATTTAACAGATTATATTACAGACACTATATGGAAAAGGCACTTTTATACAGTTAAACCAACATTAGATTCGATTACCTATATCAAACTTGAGATATACAATCAACCCCCATTAAGACTTTTATTTCATAGTTATACAGTCCTTGATAATATGAACCTAACGAAAATTCATATAGATACCTTTCCGAAAGTATGCAAAGGACAGCAGAATGTTATCTATCAACTGCCACAATTTCCATGCCTTAATAGTTTTAACTGGAGTTATAGCGGGAAGGGCATTTCGGTTATAGACAGTTCATCATTTATGGTTGCTAACTTTGATGAAACCGCAACAAGCGGGACTTTAAATCTCAATCTTATTACTTGTGAAGGAACCTACGGGCCTATCTCAATTCTAATAACAGTTGATTCTTTACCATTGGCAGCTGGTAATATTCTGGGTAAAAGACTTGCATGTTCCAGTGTAAGTAACATCTATTCCATAATTCCGGTTAAAAATGCCGAATATTATAATTGGAATTATTTAGGTACAGGCGCCATATTAACCGGAAACTCCGATAGTATTAGCATTTCTTTTTCTGAAATTGAAACTTCTGGTATTTTGTCTGTATTTCCTGTCAATCATTGTGGAACAGGAGATCAGTCGCCACCATTGTCGTTAGAAGTAAATCCATGTGATATAAGTTTCCCTAATTCATTTTCACCCAATGGCGATGGAAAAAATGATTTATTCGTGATTCATAACCTTTATATCAACTCTCAACTGGTTATCTTCGATAGATCAGGAAGAATAGTTTTTCAATCAAATAATTATCAGAATGATTGGAATGGCAATGACATGACTGGTAACAAATTGCCCACTGATACATACTGGTATGTGTTCACTTCAAAATATATTCCTAATCCAGTTAAAGGTTATATATACCTTAAAAGGTAATAACCTCCCTAATTTCGTATCATAGCCTTCAACGAATACCTTCGATCAAAAAAATGATACTTCTTCCGGCGAGTCTCAATCAAGATATACCTATGTAACAACTTTAGTTAGGGGCTGCTGAATAAGTAAACGAAATGAATATTTAAAAAAGTTTCGATTAAAAGATTGCGAAGCATGAAACAGAAATTCCTTATAAACGAAATACTGTCTGAGCAAAGTCGAGGAACTAAGCCGAAGGCGGTTTCATGAGCGCAGCGAATAACTTCGAGACGGCGCGAGTTCATTTTGTTAAGTCTTTTTTGGGTTACCTTTTTGTGACGACAACTAAACGAAGTGTTCTCATGAGTGATAGCGAATAAAAAGGTAACAAAGAAAAAAAGGTGCATGTGTTTTGAGTGTTTCATCTAAAATTCTTTGCATTCAAAAATTATATTATTCTTGTAATATGCTGAATTTCATAATTTAATGAAATAATCAGCAGACCCTAATTAATGTTGGATTTGTACATTTTGCTAGTAAATTTCTTTAATCATCGGTAGATATTCCGGTAAGCCTCAAGAATGGTAAAAAGACTACTATGTTCGATGTGAACCCCTCGCAGATAAAAAATCATTGAACTGTACAAAGCAAAATTTAATGAATGAAAAAAAAATTATAAGATACTATATTTTAACATTATCTTTTAAACAAATCACTTGAGTCCTTTGTTTTTCTTGAAATATAAAATATACTGATATGAGAAAAACTTTAATTTTTATACTGGGCTTTACAATTTCTTGTATAATGAATGCCCAAATTACCTTTACTAAAGCCAACTTTCCTATAGCAGGCGATAACTTTGCTTTTACCAGCGATACTACCGGAGTGGCAAAAAATATTCCCTTCGCTACGGCTAATGCATCTGATCCTTGGGATTTTAGTCAAACCCTTGTACATGGTCTTGATTATACCGATTCGTATATCAATACATCAGCTGTGCCTAATATTGGTCCATTTGCCAATTCAGCTAATATTGCTTTAGAAGAATATGGAAGCTATGTATTATTTTCTACAACCAATAATGTTAATGTAATTGGTTATATTTCAGGCCCATCGATAATTACCTATAACCCACAACTGGAAGTAATGCCTCCCAGTGTAAACTTAAATACAGGTTTTACAAATACCTATTCTTATCAAATTAAGCAAAGTATTCCGGGAAATTTATCTATTGATTCATCTTCCTCAGTAATTACCAATAAACACATTGTTGCATTTGATGCATCTGGTAGCCTGATCACTCCATCCGGCACTTATGATGTTTTGCGTGAATCAAGCATGACTATTGACAGTACGGCTTCATACAACCATATTTTACTAACAAATAAATGGACTTTAGCTAATGCCGGAACATGGGATACTACATATTCATTTAATTGGTTGGGATTGGTAAATAACAAGCTGGTTTCATTATTACAATTAGATTATAATAACAATAAAATGCTTGAAGGCAAAACATGGTTTGTAAGTGTTACAACTCTACCAAACAACATCAATACGTTAAATACTAAATCCGATATTGCTTTGTATCCTACAATGGTTAGTGATAAGCTATATATAAGTTCGAACGGCAAAAGTTATTTAGGTACAATTTACGACATTTATGGCAGGCAAATATTGACAACAAGTTTTAATCCCGGATATATCAATATGCAAAGCTTATCGGCCGGAATATATGTCTGTAGAGTTTGTGATCCATCAGGCCAGCTTATTAAAGTAGTAAAAATTATAAAAAGATAAATTTGTTTTTTCATCAATAAGGTTGACTGTTCATTTTTCAGACGACCTTATTGACTTTTTTTTATCCAAGTTCAGTTTAGCATACTTCTACATTTGGTATATAGCAAAGCAGACATCAATGCATGTCTTAGGTTTCACAACTGAAGGACTTTAAAGAATTTTTATTGTCTTTCCTAAAACATAATGTCTTACGTTACTTTTCAAATCTTTTAAGCTCTATGGGCTATATATTTATTAAACCAACAATTTTGTCTTGCCTAATAATTCCATTGGGAAAAGCAAATTTAAAATGTGAAAAGCCATCCTGCAAAGTGCTGTGGGTATTCATTAATTTTACCACAATGAACGGGGGTTTAAAGTTTATTCCTTAAATTTGGTAATTAACCCAAAAAATAGGTTTCACTTAATCACTAAAAACATGAAAAAAATTAAACAACAATCTAATGGGGCGCTACACTTTATTGAGGAAAAAATAATTCGCTACGCTACCATTTTAGCAATTACTATCGTTCTGTTATTTACAAGTATCTCTGCCTCTGCGCAATCAGCCGATAGTATTAAGTGGAAAACTGCTTTCGTAGAAACAAGTCCGCGAAAAGCAATTCTTGATTTGTCATTACTTCAAAAATATTTTACATTAACAATCAAGAAAAACAGTAATTCAGATTTTGAAAGTCTGTCTAATATAACCATCAGCATAGTTGTTTCCCGTTTTACTGACGGTAAGCACGAAACTACAATATTAACAAAGAAATTGTTTGAACGTCAAACGGTTGATTTTATAGAAGGGCAGGCAATGCTTGAAGATAACGAGGTCACAGGTTCTTCAAAAAAAGGTTATCAGCTTGGTCAGATTGACTTCCTTCCTCCAATGGAACCGGGTCTGGTTTTTATAACAGTGGTTTTAGAATGCAGCAATCCGGGAATTGTCATCTTTTCTAATAAAGCTGAATTTGAAATAAAATAAAACCTCCGGAAGAATATACTGGCACTAATGCCAGCAATATTGTGAGCTATATTCTAATTTTTTTTGGCTATAATATAAATTATTGTGATCCTTTCGTGAACAGTGAAACCCTCAACGAAGTTAAATTTTGTAATTTGGAGCTTTGGTTGCTATTTAATTTTTGCCACCAAAACACAAAAACACTAAAGAACACCAAAATTCAAATATGCTAAATATATTCACCCACATTTATTTATATCATAGCCTTTATTTTTATTGATTATTCTTTTTACAATAGTTCGGTAAATATTTTTGTGTAATTAGGTGACTTGGTGATTTTGTGGCAATTAAGAATATATTAGCCACTAAAACAAAAGCACAAAAGCCCACGAAATCAACACTTTCAGAATTTGTAATTAAAACTATACCGAACTGTTGAATAGATATATTGTCACTATTCTATTTTGATTTGTTTTAATTTTTATTGAATATTTCTTTTGCGAAATTAAAAGGCAGTGAATAATTATAATTTTCACCAATCAAGACATTGTTTCTAATTTTAATTACAGAATAATCTTTCTCATTATTTTTTTTAATAAAAGTAACCTTGAAGGTAGATCCTGAGTAATATGCATTAATTATAAATTTTTCAGTCCCAATCAAAGCCGGATAAACAATTATTGTTGAAAATATGCCAAAATCTAAATTAAAAAACGCTACAGGCAAGGCCGATATAGGGTACTGCAATATATAAAATAACATGTTATTTTTTTCTGGACAATTAATAGCAAGTAATTTCCAAATTCTAAATATTTCAGCACTATCGCTACTTTCAAGGTATGTCTTTGGGAAAGGCCTGCAGTTTTGAATAAGTACTTTACTAAATTTTCCGGTAGTTTTTATTGATGTATATAAATCAATTAATGAATCACAAGAAAGTTGAATATATTTTCTAAACATTTCAGGGTTTACTGATGTCTTATCAGTACAGTTTTCAATATTTAATTCGTCTAACTTAAAGCCTGTCCAGCCCAATACAGTTTTATACTTCAACTTAATATTTTGCAAATAAGCTAAATTCCTCATTTTGTTAAAAGAACTATCAGGCACACCGTGATGCAATAAAACATTTTCCGGCTTGAAAATGAAATCATTATTTTTTACTAAAACTTTAGAGAACTTACCAGTATAAATATTTTGATTAAAAATCAAAGTATCAAATTTGCAGACATACGACCCTTTAAAATTAATATAGCAATATTCAACGGTCGCCATAGAATCATGTAATTGAAAGACCACCAGTCTATTTCCTTTACTGCCATGATATGAATTAAGCCCTGATTTCGAAAACACAATTGTAGTAAACAAACAAAGAATAGACAACACAAACACTCTTTTCATGAGAATATATTTAAGTTAATATATTAAATTTCAACTATTTGCAACAGCGTATGTAGGCAACATTTTTAGTTGCTCCACTCCCGCAAGGCCGGAACACTTGCCGGTCGCGAACCTTCATGGTGTTGCTGTTGCATCTTACTATCAATATTCATGTCCTTTTGTGGTTGCTCCTTTGAATTTAGTTTGTACAACCATGAAGGTTTCATCATATAAAAAATTTTTTTAAGGAATGATGTTTCATTGCAAGCATTTCAAAATTGCGCTAAAATTATGAATATTAAAAATGTAAATTATAGTTGCAAATAACCTTTGGCATCTTCAGATGATTGGTCATAGCACAAATATTGACATTTATGATTTTTATGAAAGTAGTTAAGGGTATAATTCAAAACAGAAAATATAGCTTAACAAAATAAATTATTTTTATCTCTTTAAAAAGACAAATCCTTTTTTTGTCAATCCTTGTTCCGGATTATCCAGAACATACCAATAAGTATCAGCACTAAGTGCATTACCTTTAGAATCGGAACCTTTCCAGCAATTGGAATCGTTGTAGGGATTTGCATAAAAAATTAATAATCCTGCTTTGTTATAAATTTTTATCGATGTACGATCTGGTAAACCTGCTATTTTGAAGCAATCGTTGTATCCATCGTTGTTTGGTGTGATAACGTTTGGAACAAATAAATCAATTTTAATATTAAAAGCTTCAGAATGGGTACAACCAAATTCATCTTTAAGTGTAACCTGATATGTTATCGAATTTAATGGTTCAGCAAATGGTTCACGACAATCGGTGCAGCTAAGCCATTTTGAAGGGTTCCACTGATTTTCAACATTCCCGTAGCCTGGAACCAACTTTACAATTGAACCTTCTTTTACTAAAGTATCTAATGAAACTATATGTTTTTGGGGGTTTAGCGAATCACAATTTATTATAATATTGAATTTTTCATTAAACTGGCAATTATACTTATCCCATATCGTAACCATAAAAACGCTGTCGTAACTTGTAAGGAAAGGAGAACGGATAGTATCATCAGAAACTTTTTCCCGGGGTTGCCATTCAAACTTTGTACCTGCTGATGCATTAAGCGTAATTGTTTTATTCCGATAATATACAACGTCTGTTTTTTTTGATATTTTATCAGGATATAAAGTATCACAACTGAAAGAAATGTTAAATTTTTCCATAAAGGAACAGGTCGTCAAAGAACCGATAGCAACAGTATAATTTTCTGAATAGCATTGCATAATTGGAGATTGTACATTATATGCCGATAAATTTATCTCCGGTTGCCATGAGTATGACGCACCTTCAGAAGCACTGAGGATGGTTTTGCCATCACCCTGGTAAGCCACTGAATATGACTTAATCGTATCCAATCCGGGAAGTTTGTTAATTTTCAAATCATCCAGCAACAACATACCATTGTATGATTCATGGTGAATGTTCATATTCATCGAGTCCCATGATGCTGCAACGCGTATGTATGAATACGAAACATCGCCTGTTGTAAATGAACACTGTCGAAGCGTCCACAATGTATCCTGCAGGGCTTCAGTTTGCATAAGGAGTTTTTCGTGTGCACATGAATCATTTCCAGCCCATAATTCGAGCCTGGCAGGATAAACAGTATGTGGATCGTACAAATCCTGTACTTCCATGTGGCTGTTAAAACAATGGTACGCGCTAAACCTGAATGTAGAATTGGGTTCTAATGGGTTAACTAATTTCTGGGTTATATATTCATACGTATAAGGACCGGGCAAATTTGTATGATGCTTACCACGGACTTTTAAAAGCATAAATGTTGAATCGGTTACAGGCAGGATGGCATATCTTGAACCAACACCTGTAGGGAAAAACACAGCATAAATATCTGGCGAGCTATAAGAGTCACAAGCAGTCCATCCAGTTG
>CAVSGB010000352.1:0-4493 GCA_963726845.1 uncultured Bacteroidota bacterium
CGGCGAAGCGCTTAACGGTGCACAAGCTATTGAACTGATTAATGCTAATTCCTTCGATCTTGTTATTGCTGATATTCAAATGCCAGTCATGGATGGTTTAGAATTAACCAAATATATAAAACAGAACAAGCCGAACATTAAGGTACTTATAGTTACAAGCCATCCAGATAGGGGCTTTATTGAAGAAATGCTTGAAGTTCAAGCCGAAGGTTATATTCTGAAAAATACTAGCAAACAAGAATTAATTAGAGCTATTTCAAAGTTAGTTGACCATGCAACCTATTATAGTAGTGAAGTGATTTCAATCCTTACGGAAAATATTAAAAAAAAGGAAAAGGTTCAGGAAAAAATTGATATTTTGTCATCCCGTGAGAAAGAGATCGTTTGTTTAATTTGTCAGGAATATTCCAATACCGAAATAGCTGAAAAATTATTTATCAGTTATTTAACTGTAGAAACACATCGTAAAAATATTTATAAAAAAACAGGAATAAAAACCATAGTTGGCTTAATCAGATACGCCATAGAAAATGGGTTAAGCTGATTTTTATTGATAATGAAGGAAGGGTTTTCAACGTGCAAGAAAATAAGTACATCCATGCAGAAGTTCATTTTAACGATATTTTTAGGAATAAATTCACTTGTTTTGTATTATATGGCAACTTTTTTTATACCCAATAAGGCGCATAAGTAGAGAATTTTTTCGATTTATTATCGGGGTCGGAGGCCTTGATAAGTCCAGCATCAATGGATTCGGCAATTATTTTTGAAGCCATTGGATAGTTGTTTTTAGAAATATTAAAGCGTTTGCGGATGGTTTGGTTTGTTATATCCTGACAAGGGTAGTTAAGCGATAACGACTGAACCTTGAAAACAAATAATTTAACGATTGTGATTTCACAATCAAATAAGATTTACCAGTAACACAATAAGATAGCTACATAAAAAACACAAAAGTGATTTCACAATCAAATAAGATTAAGCCCAAAAAGGAATATAAGTTGCGTACTTTTTAGAGCTGTTGTCGGGGTCAGAAGCTTTTATTAAGCCGGCTTCAATAGTATCGGCAATAATACGAGATGCAATTGCAGCATTGTTTATCCCTATTTTAAAACGCTTACGTACCGATTGATTATTAACTGGTTGATTGTTCACGTAATGTAGACTAGTATGTTGATAACACGCCCTTACACGATCTTCGATATTCATTCGAGTTAAAAGCATTGGATAGTAAATAATTATCCTTGTGTAATCATCTCCTTTAATAAATTTAGGCGCTGGCAACTGTTGAGTCTCAATTGCTTCAATTGCCCTGTCAATACCACTGCCGCGTTCTTCACAAATATTCATCCGACGCATTAAAGAGGCCAAAGTTTCATTGCGTGATTTTGGGGCGGTGTCAATGAAACGGTTGGTGTCCACCAAAGGAATGCCGGGGTTGGTAATTTCAATACGGTCGGTAAGAATTTCAATCATTACACTGGTGCCTGTTGCATAAAAATCCTGATGGATAAGTGCATTGGCGACAAACTCACGGATTGCTTTTTCTGGAAAAACTTTGACCTGTTGGCGAAGCGCTTTTTCGATTACTTCGTTAGCTGGCAAGTGATCCATGATATAAGTTACCAGGCTTTCAAAACCTGATGCAAAGCCTTTGCTTTCAATGTGTTCTTTTATAGCATCTACCCGGCTTGTGCCTTTATAAACAATTAACCTGATGGCTTTCCGCTTTAGTTCCTTAAAATTATTGATGTCGTTGGCAAAAAGTATTGCGCCAAGGTTGGTTATATTCCATTTGTCGCCATTTTGAACAATGAGTCCTTCATTCGCTAGGGCTTGGAGTATTCCAGTTTTTGTTTCGGGCAACCGCTTTTCGAGCAATCGAAAATAACTGTCATAATTCAGTTGCTTCAGCAAGTCATCGGGCGATGCTTCGCGTAAACAAATTTGTTGTTCAAAGCTTGTGCCATTTGATTGCGAAATCAGTTGTTTTACTTCCTGCCGTGTTAGCTTAACCGTTGAACCTGCTGACCTTTTGTAACTATTGTAAATATCACCACTACGTAGGAAAACAGGTTTTTCAGCACTTTCGGGTATTTGAATAAAAAGAATAGCATTTCCTTTATAGTCTAAAATGGCATGTTCGATGCTAATTGGTTGTGCAAGATTGTTTCGGGCAATGTTACCTATTTTATGAATAATTGTTTCGAAATCAGTTTTCGATAACTGAATAAATTGGCCATTATTATTGATGCCGAACACGAGAAAACCACCACCCGGATTGTTAGTAAAAGCTGAAAGATGTTGTGCAAGGCGTTCTGACTTTTCTGAAATATTGCTTTTCCAGTCGAGTTCGTTTAATTCGATATGAACGGGGTTGAGGCTACGCTCTAAAGTTGCTAATGCTATTTTGTGCCAATTGACCATTAAAAAGGATTTTCTAATTACATAAAAATATATTGAAAATTAGATAGTTGTAAAATAAAGTTGAATATAGGGACTTTAGAATTACATAAGAATTTCATGTTGTTGCTTTAAAATATTTTACTTCTTTCTTTTTGTGTGCTAAAGTAAAAAAAAAATATACTCTTTTGTCTTTTGCTGACTGGTCAAATGCAATTAACTTAGAAAGCCTCACCCAAGCGATACTCCCTACGGTCTTGAGAACGCTGCGCTTAGTTCTCCAATCGGAGAGGGTGAAAGAAACTATATCCGTTTGTCTTTAGAATTTTGATCGAAAGCAATTAGGTTAAATTGTTCCCTTAATCGGCTCCGTACCCTAGTACCATAAATATCTTCAATTTCACTGCTGTTGAGGTTTGTTGTGAGGTGGGTAATCATTTGGCGGGAAACAAAAAGGTCGTAACGAGATAGGAGAATTTCGGCCATTACATTGCATTCATTTCCAAAGTATTTTAGGTTGTTTTCAGTACCAAGATCATCAAAGCAGAATGCTTTGGGTAAGTCGTTCTTAAAAGAATGCTTGCTGTATTTTTGGATTGTTGAATAGCCCTCCTGGATAAATTCAAAACTTATATCCCGGCACGGTTTTAGGATTAGCCTCTCTTCTGGTTGTTGAAAAAGCCTGAGAATAAACATTAACGAAGTTTTTCCACAACCTACCGGACCAGAAAGTAAAATGCCTTTACGAAATGAAATGTTGTATTTTTCTGCCCCTGCTGAGTCTTTGAGAAAATATACCAATAGCTTAAAAATGATTTCGTAATCCTCAGCAAATACTTTAAAAGTGGGATGGTAAAGTTTTTTGCCTGTGGATTCGATTTGTGAAAGGCATTTGGTGAAATCCATAAACTAATTTGTTAATGAGTTAATTTGCAAATATGCCAATGACCAATATTGAGGCTAAAGAGGTTCGGCATAGTTTTTATTATTTGGGTTGGGTTTTGGTGGCTTGGGAAATGGAATTTGTTTCGGAAAATTTGTTGGTGGAATAAAATTCCGGCTATTTAGCATCCAGTTTCGGGCGGCGGCTTGCCAGTTTTTCATTGGTGTTTTGCCGCCAACTTTCCAGCCGTTGCTTTCAAAGTGATTGAAAAACTTGTTTGCTTCTATTTCCGGGTAGTTTTCGGATTTGAAGAAAGTAATTACTTCGTCAAGTGATGGGTAAACCATTTTTTCTTTTTTTGGCGCAACTTTTTTTCTTTTTGAATTTTTCATTTTTGAAGGATTTAAAATTTGATTTTTATTTTGTGTTTGTTCCTCTCTATATGTTTTATTGTTTAATACGTTTATATCGTTTATAGAATGACGCAACGCTTGTACAGTGGTTGTATCAATATTGCGCCGGGGTTGTCGCAATGCTTGTATAGCGGTTGTATCAAAATTGTACAAGTGAACCAAGCTACCTATGAACTGGTTATGCGATGGCTCATATTTGATATAACCGAAGCTGTGGAGATCATGCAAACTCCTGTGATACGTGTTATATGATCCTATTTTTGATAATTGCAAAACTTCTTTTCGACATATTGATACCGGATTTTCGAAATGGTTGATATTCCAAAATTGGAACAAAGCCATATACAAACTTACGTGGCTTGGGAATAAACGGTTGTCGGACGATACCAATTCGTAAAAGGCCGTTAAATGCTTAATATAGTTCATAAACTATCGGCTAATGAGTGTTTTTACCAGCCATAATTTTGTTAATGATGTCTATATCGTAGAAAATAACCCCGCCAACTTTGGTGAATGGCAATGTACCGTTAATACGAAAGTTTTGGAGTGTGCCGGGGCTAATATTTAATAATTTTCGAACTTCCGGCGATTTAAGCCACTTTTTTTGTGGAAGGTCGTTTCCAGTTGAAAGAAGTTTTTTAATATCATCGAGCAATTCGATTTTGAATTCCCGTAAATCGTCTGTTGTTATTATTTGCTCACGATAAATTTTATTTATAGATGTGTTCGCGAGACTTTCGTGTTCTGCTGCCATAATTGAACAATTAAATTGATTATACAGCAAATTTGAATAA
>CAVSGB010000353.1:0-6110 GCA_963726845.1 uncultured Bacteroidota bacterium
CCCTCTTTTCTTAGGCACGACTATGCACACATCATGTATATTACATCCCTACGGGATTAGTAGTGTGGGTGGAAATTATACTTCTACAAATATACTGCCCCGCTGGGGCAGGAATGATGTTTAAAGTCACGTAGTGACGAAATAAAATTAAATAATATTTTGCTTTCATGGCAGCTCAATTCAACGGCTGCAGCATTATATTAAAGTAATTGTCCACCCCCCACTTTACCCAGTAATCATCCGATGCTTGGTATTTAGCAGTTTGAGGAACATTTACTTTATAATTTAAACCTACAGTATCTGTCCATTGAAATTCAAAATGAAAATTACCAATTGAATCAGTTGAAGTTTCCTTACTAATAATATGATCATTTTCTGGTTTAGAAATAGCGATGAGATCAACTGTCACATTATTTAGTATATTATTTAATATATCTAACACTTTTCCATTAATTACTATATAGTTTTTCACCCGGAAAATTACTAAATTAAAATGATATGTATTACCTGGCTTAATTTCATTATAAACAGAATCGGCATATTTTAAATTTGTGCTGGCAGCTACCGAATAAAGGAATTCTTTATACTTGTCCAGCTTCTTCTTTATATAGTAATGCCCATGGATGTCTGTCAATATGGTAGTATCTGTATACTCTGGCCCACGGATATCGGGATTCCCGGTATATTTGTCTGTCAGAAAAATACTTACTCCGTAACCTACCATAGTATCACCGGCAGTATTGGTAACATATCCCTGTACTTCAGTAGTTGTATCGGGAATATCGGGCTGCTTGACACAAGAAAGCATAAGGACAATTATAAAGGATGTTGTTAGAATTATAGAATATTTTGTTTTCATAGTTAAATAATTAACAATCAGGCAAAATATATATTTTTTGCCTGATTGTTTTAGAATTATTTAGAAAATTCTGGTAAATATAAATCTACCTTTTTATTAAATAAAAATTAATAGTTTTATTTTGACCTGCCACAACATCATAATAACCTGCTGGTTGAATTGAACCTCCATAATAAATAGAATTATATGAACTACCCAAACTATAATTAAAATCATTCTGCTCTGGCAAAAGATAAACATCAAATTTATAATACCCATTTGAATCTGATGGACATTTAAATAAATCTTTGTTCCCATCAGGTTCATATTTCATATTCTTATATAAAATAATTTCATAATTTTTAATAGGATTATTACTAATACTATCACGGACATAACCATCTGCAACCATATGAAGAAGATTTACAGGTTCTTCTTTTTTAGTATTACAAGCCAATAAAATAAATATTAGGCCAATAATAAAATAATATTTTGTTTTCATAGCATCATTTGGTTTTAAAAATAGTGGGGTCTCGAAACGAAAACCCCACTGGGAAGTGTGTTTATCTTATTTTTGCTAAATCCAGTTCAATTATATTTGTATCTCCTAAAAAAATATCTTGCCCTTTCGAGTCATGAGTAGCATCACCCCAAGCTGTAATCTCATAATTATAATTACTGCTTTCATCTTTAATTGAATTTACAATTATATATTTTCCTGTTGAATCAGTATAACTTGATGCTATTTGGGAATAATTTTTATCAATCTTCCCTTCTTTGCCAATTGTAACTTCAATTCCATTTAATGGCTTATTGGTATTCATTTCATAAACATTTCCCTTTACAACCGTATTTAAATATACTGGGGCAGGTTCATTTTTTTTGCAACCCAATAAGATTGCAAAAGTCACTATATACAATGATGTGAAATTTGTTTTCATAACGTCAATTAGTTTTAATAAATGAAATTGATTTTTTATAACTTCCAGAAGTCACATTTAAAATATAATAACCTGTAGCAAATTCAGGAATTGGTATTTCAAATTGTTGCCTGTCCGGTATTCCAATAGTTGTTATTTTCTTTAATACCCTGCCATACAAATCGGTTATAACAATTTGTGAAATTGAATGTTCGGGCAGGTTGTATTGAATTCTCAGTACATCATTCACTGGATTGGTCAATAATTTCAGGTAAAATGTTGAATTTTGCGTTTCTTCTTTATTATCCGTCCGGCTTATTGATGTAGGGTTTAAATATTCAGCTTTTTTTGGTTGTTAGGGCATGGGCAATTGTAATTGCCCACCTGTAATGAAACTGTGCTTGATACAGTAGCCCCATCAGCTAACCTGGTGATTGTATATTGTACATTATACAAACCAATTCCTAATTGGTCTGCATCAAAAATGAAATAGAAATTGTTACTAACCAGCGATGTATTTAATACTTTCCAGCAACATGAATATGTATTGTTTATTATACTTCCATAATTATCCAAACCATATGAAATCGGGTCGTAAACACACACGCCTGAAGGGCCATCGATAATTGGTGTTGGAAAGGCAGACGGGGGATACGAGGGCGAAGGCGACTGTGCAGTAATTTTGGCTTTAAGCGTTGCCCCCTGGATAATTTTTGTACCGGGTTCGAATAAAATTCTTTGGCCTGCTGTTAAGGTAACATTGCTGCCAGAATTGACAACAAAATTGCCTTTGTCTATTAATTTCGTGCCCCATTGTGCTGGGTTTACATCGTACCCGGTTAAAAGCAATGTACTTGTCTGGAAATCTTTATTATTAGTAATGGTACAGTTTTGGAGGCACATAGTATCCATCATTATTTCATATGATAGTATTTTAGCAACTAATTTATGAATTGGGTCAGATGGATTATTTTGATCAAACCAAGCATGAAATGCATTCGATGGTTGCGAATAAATATCATTCAAAGGTGTAAGGTGCGAGCTTACCAGAATTTGTTTATTTCGAGCCGGGTTACTTTCGTTATAATAAAATAAATCAGAAATGGTAGGACTTAAATCGATACTGCTGATAATCGGCACAAAATCTATATAAGGTCGCGAAGCGCTATTAAACATGGTAAAAAAGCCAGCTGATCCAAGAGTGCTATTTATTGCGTCAATACCTTTATCCACATCAGTCCTGTATCCACCGGGGCATATATCATAAGGACGATCAATCAAATCTTCGTGGTGTCCATGATAATTAACTAATGACCCAAGATACCAAAGTACAGGCACATCAATATAAACATCTTCTATTCCGGATAATTTATTTACAAGGCAGGTATTTGCGTCAACTGAAAATGTACAGGCAGTAGTTATAAAAGCAGAACCATTTATTAACCCATCACCCTGTATAAAATTAGCCGGCTGTTGTTGCGAAGCATTGTTACTTCCGCATGAAAGGGCAACTTTTCTCAAATTCATAGGCCAGCCTAAATTGTCGAGGTACGTTACAAAATCAGTTTGGACAGTTGGTGTAGTCCTATTTGCGTTTGAGAGCAACATTTCCTGGGAGGCTGGCGAATTGGACATGGTTTTAAGTTGATTTAACTGATCAGTCCCCAGGTTGAAATCCTTCACAATCCAATCCTGTGCAATGTCATTAATCATATATTGCAGACTAATAGGTAAATTGGCTCCTCTGAATGGTGAATCAAAAGGTATTAAAAGCCTTACCTGGTGATTATAGCCTTCGTTTTCTAACTCTTTAAGGGCTACACGTGCTACTATGCCGCCCATGCTTTCACCCATGATAATTGTTTCGAAATTGCCTGCTTTAATCCGGTTTATTTCTTTAATCAATGTTGCTACCACATTGGCATTGTTTTCAATTTTATCGCCATTGTCATAAAAATTGAGCAGCATACAATCATAGCCGTACGACTTAAGCGCATTAAAAATATATTGATATCTCCCCAATGCGCCATCGTTATTGTATTGGTTTAGAGGATCAAAGCCTTCCACAAAAATGACAGGTTTGTCGAATACTTTAGTTTTATTAGTTGGATTTTCATCGCCCAAAAAAAGGTAAGCATCGCCATTGTATGATTCGCTTGATACAGGTGCAGATTTTAGGCTGATACCGGCTATTGCCGAAGTATCAATTAATTTACCATTGCTTATTTTATAAACCTTATCGGGTTTACGTCCGTTATCTGGCATACTAATTTTTATTTTTGAATAAC
The DNA here is from genome assembly GCA_963726845.1 of uncultured Bacteroidota bacterium. Taxonomy (GTDB): domain Bacteria; phylum Bacteroidota; class Bacteroidia; order Bacteroidales; family DTGW01; genus CAVSGB01. The sequence goes on from CAVSGB010000353.1 coordinate 4,047, forward strand.
AAATTAACGTATCGGTAGATGTAAAAAGGCTAAACTTTATCGCCTTTTCACATGAACAAGAATAAGTAATTGGAATTTTTGTTTCTCTGAATGGGTAATAATTAGGTTTGCTTCCATCTAATAAATCTATTTCTACACCTTTTGGTTTTACTTTGTAATTTGAAAAATAATAATTGGATGACAGTTGAAAAAAGATATTCCCGCTTCCTACTTCATCCTGTAATGGGGCTATAGCAAAAACATTCACTGTTTTAAACGGCATCTTTTTGTTCTTTGTTAATTTAACAGGTTTATTATTTAGTGCTTGTGCCAAAGTTGAATCGGGCAGCAAATCACCCTTAAAGTTAATAAAGCCTAACGGGATTATCGTATTTTTTTTACGTTGTTCATTGGTTTGTGAAAAAATAGAATCAACAGGTTGCAAGTATTTACCTGAATCAATTGCAGCTTTGTTCAAACCCCTGTATAAAACTTTCCATCGTTGCAAATTCGTGACTATAATTAAATTGGCTGTTGGATTATTCATCATACTATCGAATTCCGAAATTTGTTGTGATAAAAGAAAACCTTTATTTAATAAATATCCGGTTTTTACCAATGAAGTATCAATACTTTTCAAATACTTTTTTAAGTTTTTAAAAGGTACCGGTTCGTCCTGCGGAATTTGGGCTTTCAGGTTTAAAGCAGCCACCATAATCATGGTTAGAAGAATACACAGGATTTTTAACTTTTCAAACCCCAAGCCTTTTATAAATGGGGTTCTTCCTCCCTTTCCTTTGGAAAGGGCCGGGGTGAGGCCTCTGATATTTTTCATATTATTTGCCCCCTTTTGCCAATTCTGCTTTCAGGACTTCAACCTCCTTATTAAGCGCTATGGTGTACAGCGTAAGCTCCTCTATTTTCTTAAGCAGCAGGTTGTCCATTTCGGCAACTTTATACCCATCCTGTTTGAACTGTTTGGCGCCGGGCACATCGGGAAGATGTTAAATCCGGCTTATGTAATTTTCAAGTTCTTTTAACGAACGAAGTTTGTAATTGTTTTCGAATACATAATCGGGTGCATTGACATTAGTAACGATTTCGAATTCCTGGGCTGCTATTTTACCTGCCACGGTAAGCATGCATCCTGAGCGGATCGTGGAAGTGCCGATCGAAACAGTCCCATTCGTTATAAAATTTCCGGTATAGTTAATGCTCGCGTTTGTACCAAACTTAATAAGACCAGAAGTAGGTACATTCGCGATTGTAAAATTTATGTTTCCCGGAGCGCCTGTACTGGAGCCATTTCCAGCAACTATGCTTATACTTCCCCCTGTCCCGTAACCTGTTGATCCTACGTCAAGTGTTGCCGGGTATCCACCTGTATTATAAATACCTCCTTTTATCAGCCAATCATATCCCGATGCCGAAGAAGTCTGGCCAAACGTGGTTGCACTTAAAAAAAGAAAAATAAATTATAAAATTTGTGAATTTGTGAATTTGTGAATTTGTGAATTTGTGAATTTGTGAATTTGTGAATTTCTTTCACTTAAATTTTTTGTTTTCATGGTTAGGTTAATTTAATTATTTGCCTACTCTTTGCTTTTCGGCTTCCGCATTTTATTTGGTCATGAACCTTTTTATAAAACTTTTTATTTCATCAAGCCCTTAATAAACCTAACCTTCCAACAACCAACCTTCAAATTAATTACACCATTTTCATTTTACAAATCCACCTCAATCGATTGAAATAAAAGACTATTAAATTTAATAAAAATATTTGGATATAAAATTTACTTTGCGCGAGGCCGTTTAAAAATTAATATGTTAATAATTGTTAAAATGGATGAAATATTCAATTATAGCGGGTTTTCTGATGCCTTCAATATCTATTATTTTTTGTCCGGAAGTCAAATAATTTATTTTGGCTATGATATAATTTATTGTATTCCTTTCGTGAAATTTTGTGATTTGGAGCTTTAGTGGCTACTTATTTTTTGCCACCAAAACACAAAAGAACACCAAAATTCAAATTTGCTAAATATATTCACCCACATAGCAATACGAGTCAAACGAGTACAGTAC
>CAVSGB010000354.1:0-14663 GCA_963726845.1 uncultured Bacteroidota bacterium
ACAAAAGACTTTTGAAGCGAGTTGTCTAAAAAACTTATTATATTAATTTTTCTTCCTGCTTTATAACTTTCGGCCAAATTGAAAATTATTGTCTTTTTATTATCTTTAAATGTTTCAATTTCAAGTTCTTTTTCATGCTCTGTTTCTTTTCTTGTGAAATTATAAAATGGAAATATACCATGAAGTGTTGCCGGGTTGGACTCAAAAATGTCATTTGCATATTTATTCGAGTGCAGGATATCCTTGGTTTCACAATCGAGTATTACAATTCCGACCTCTGTATTTTGAATTACATTTTGTAAAAACCTTTCGTTATCTAATTGTATTTTTTTCAGTTGATGTTCTTCTATTTTACTATTTCTTGCAAATAGCTTAAGTAAAGCCCTGAAAGGGACCATGTAAATTTTATTTAAACGTATTGAATTTGATAGTAACATAATTATATGTTATGCTCCCCGGTAAATCCAAAAGGTAAAACCATCGAACTATTTATATGAAAGCGATTACTTAATGGTTATTGGTTTAATACAATTGAAAAATTTTTAATTCTAATAATTGCCTTAAAAGCTGTTTTGAAATTAATTAAACAATTGAGATAGTGTGTATTAATTTTTGGTGAACGGCGAAGCTCTCAGCGAAGTTAAATTAGGTGACTTTGTGGCATAAATTTATGCCACAAAATCACCAAAACACTAAGAAACCCAAAAACCCAAAACCTTTACTTATGAAATCCAAAACAGCTTCTTTGTAAACCCTCAAAATAATAAATTCAGACTATATTAAATAAGTTGATAATAATGATATAAGCGAATTCAATAGCTACGATTGCTCATGCTTAATTGCAATTTGGGTTTAATACCATTCAACTGCGTTGTAATTATTGACAACAGCAACTCACGTTTCACAGGTTTTCCTATAAACGCATCGCAGCCAGCTATTTTTGCTTTGTCCTGGTCGTTTGAAAAGGCATACGCGCTTTGGGCAATAACAGGTAAACAGGGATTTGTCCTTTTAATCAACTTTGTTGCTTCGAAGCCATCCATTATCGGCATCTTTAAATCCATCAGCACGATTTGTATTTCGGGCTTGGTTTTAACCATTTCGACAGCTTCTTGTCCATTATTGGCAAAAAACAAGTTGGCTTCGTCATTTTCTAATATCACTTTGAGAAGATGCATACAAATTTCGTCGTCTTCGACTAATAAAATATTAACATACTTTAATTTACCAACTAATGTAGTTTCTAATTGATTTTCCAACTGATTTATGTTAGTTAAATTGTAAGGAATATTGAAGAAAAAAGTTGAACCAATTCCTAATTCAGATTTAACCCATATATTTCCGCCAAGCTTTTCGACATACGCTTTTGATATTGCCAAACCCAAGCCAGCCCCTTCAAAATTTCGTGCAACCGACATATCAACCTGTCTGAACCTTTCAAAAATGCAGCCCTGCATTTCGGGCGCTATGCCTATACCGGTATCCTTAACATAAAATTCAAGTGTAGACGCAACATGTTGCGTCTCTACAATTTTGTAACCAAATTCAATGGGCCCCGGATTTTGTGAATTTCAGTGCATTCTTTATAAGGTTCGAAAGTATCTGGGTTAATTTTGTTTCGTCTGTATCAATATTGAATGATTCATCAGAAAGCCCAGTATTAGATAGCAATCCTAAACCCTTTCTTTTTGCTTCGGGCTTAAAAAAAGTACGCAAATGTTGCAACAAACTGTTCACGTTTGTTTCCTTTAATTCAATTTCAATTTGGCCGGTTTCAATTTTTGAAATATTCACGATATCATTAATTATATTGAGCATTCGTTTTCCGCTTTGTTCAATAATCCGGATGAATTCCTGTTGCTTTAATTCCGGCAACTCCGGATTCTTAAGCAATTCGGCAAAACCCAATATCCCGTTCATGGGGGTACGTATCTCGTGGCTCATGTTTTGAAGAAATGACGTTTTCAAAAGGTCGCTTTCCTCAGCGCGTTCTTTTGCTTTGTATAACTCTTCGTTTATTTGCTTATATTCTTCGTTTTGCGCCTCTATTTCCTGATTTTTCTGGATGAGCAAAAGTTCAATTTCCTTGCGTTCCGTAATATCAGATGATATACCGAATGTGCCAATTATATTTCCTTCTTTATCGTGTAAGGGCATCTTGATTGTTGAAACCCATGTATCGGGACTATTTGACCATGTCTCTTTTTCTTCCTTTTTCAATGGTTGCCCAGTGAGAATAATTTTTTGTTCATCTTCGTATGCCTGGCGCGCATGTTCTTTCGAAAAAAAGTCAAAATCCGTTTTCCCTTCAGCATCCAAAATATTATTTAGCCCAAACATAATTGACTGTGCCTTATTTATCCTGACGAACCTGCTTTCATGATCTTTAAAGTAGATGTGGTCTGGGACGCTGTTCATTAGTGCAGTCATAAGGTATTGTTCTTTAGCCAGGTTTTCTTCAGACTTTTTACGTTCCGTGATTTCGCGAAAACACCAAACCCTTCCATAATACTTTGAGTCTTTATCTAACATTGGGCCGAGTATCTGTCGAACGTCCGGCCATCTTTAAAAACAATGTCGTTTCGGCTTGTTTCCAGGTTGTGCTCATATAAATATTGGACCTGCTTAAGAAAAGATTCAGCATCTTCCATTTTTTCCATGACAACCCCCAAAACTGAAATGGGGGCATTTTTCTCCAGTAAAGCTGGCAAGACATCCCAAATCTCGAGAAACTGTTGGTTGTAAGATATTATTTTGCCGAATTGATCAACTATCAGGATACCATCTATTGAGGCTTCCATCTGAGTAGACAAAATGATGTTATGAAATTGCAACTCTTCCTCCGACTGTTTACGCCTGGTGATATCGTGCATGCTGCCTATGATTTTTTCAGGTTGCCCCTGGGCATCTAATATAATTTTTGCAGAAATGGAACAAGTGATAAACATACTATCCCTGTTCCTGAGTCGAACTTCGAAATCAGTAACACTACCTGTCTTCTGAATCTCTGATATAACAGCATCGCGGCTTTTGGTATCAGTATAGAATTCGTACATCGATTTACCTATACAATCCACCCGATGATATTGTCCTCTCGAAATGACCTCAATAGAAGGACTGACTTCAAGTATTGTGCCGTCCAACGATGTTTCATAATACACATCCTGTATATTTTCAAAAATGCTGTGGTACTTTTCTTCGCTATTTTTCAATTCTTTCTCCACACGCTTGCGCTCTTTTTTCTCCTTGACTTCACGAAGCGTTCGATCTATAGCAAATGGCAGCTTGTCCAGATGATTTTTTAACACATAATCCACAGCGCCCTGTTTTAAAAGTTCAACGGCAATTTCCTCTCCAAATGTGCCGGAAACACAAATGAACGGGACATCAGGACAAATTTCCATTGCCCATTTCAACGCTTTAAAGCCATCGAACCCCGGTAACCTGAAGTCGGAAAGGATGAGGTCATACTTTTTGCTTCGCAGGAATGAAACAAATTCGTTTTCTTTATCGGTTAAATCTACTTTAATTTCGTAGCCGGCATCAATCAATGACTCGCTAATGATTTCAGCATCCTTAGGCGAATCCTCGAGGCAGAGAATGTTTAACACCTCATCTAAATTATAGCCTTCAACTTTCAGCGACTTGTGTACGTGTTTAGTGTCACTTGGTGAACCCTCTTGGTAATGGCCGTTTAACAAGGCTTCTTGTTTGGTTTTTGTTTTCATATAGTTCTGTATATTCGGTTTGAAATTCAGTATTTTAGGTTTAATTTGTACTTTTCTAATAACCCCAACCCGTTTTTATTCGCTTCGCTCATGAGAAAAGTTCACTTCGCTCAAGAAATCGCTTGCGCTAAGTTAAAAAGGGGCTATAACAGAGCACGGCTTTTGGAAGACTAATGCTCTGTTTTCCATCCTTTTCAAGGAGGGGTGTGGGTGGTAAATAAACATTTTTTTTCAAATTCTTTCCTACTAACTTTTCCTTTTGTTCCCTTCACCATAATTTTAATAATTACTAAATTTATCATTTCGGTTTTTCAATAAAGTTTTTGCAACTATTATGTCAATTTATCAGGCAATGTTTTACAAGCTGGGTTATTAATTCTGTTATTAATTGAAATGTTTTTTAATAATATCTTCCATTTTCTGTTTGGTCAGTGGCTTTTTTATATAATCTGAAACAAAACTCCATGTCTTGCTTTTTAATTCATCATCCGGATTTCCGAAGGTTGAAAGCATAATAATTATTGCCCGGCTTTGTAAATCTTTATCCAGTTGATTATATTCATGAAGAAAATCCCAACCATTCATGCCCGGCATGTTAATGTCCAAAAAAATGAGGTCAGGATGTGCATCACCATTAATTTTGCTCGATTTTAAATATTCTAAAGCAGCCAGTGCATTTTTCTTTGTTATGATAATAATGGAACGGTTTATTTTCCTGATCTCCCTTTCATGAAAGAAATTGTCGTTGTGGTCGTCATCGACCAGCATTACACATTTTAATTTTTCGTTCATTCGTAAATAATTTAGTTAATATCTTATTATCAACACTTTAAATCGTAAGGTTTTTTGTTAATCACTTCGCACAAGCAGGCACACACTTAGTTCGCGAATCCCGAAAAATCGGGACAGGCTCTTCATGATACAAGCAAATAAATCTTATCAACCATGTCAAATACATCATTTTCATTTCTGTTTGTCCCGCCAAAGGCGGGATGAAGGTTTCATATCGTTAAATTAGGTATGGTAAAATAAAAAGTACTCCCTTTTCCAACTTCGGATTCAATCCAGATTTCGCCGTAATGCAACTGCACTATTTTTTTGCAATTAGAAAGCCCAATTCCGTTTCCTTCATATTCTGCATCGGTGTGTAAGCGCTGAAAAATATCAAATATTCTCTCAAAATGGACAGGAGCGATTCCTATTCCATTGTCACTTACTGAGAATTTCCAATTTTCATTTATTTTCTCTGAACGGATTTGAATTTTAGGTTGGATATATTTTTTCTGAAATTTAATTGCATTCGTAATCAGGTTTTGGAACAGTTGTCTCATTTCAATTTCATATACATTCAGTACGGGCATTTCTTTCACTTCAATGATAGCGTTTGAAGTTTTTATCAATGTTTGAAGGTCAGCAATAACTTCATCAATTATTTTTTTACAATCAACATTAGTAAGTTTAATATTTCGCCCCAGACGAGAAATGTCCGCAAGGGTGTTGAGTAGCGTACTCATTCTTTTTGTGGAATTATCTACTAAATGCAGATATTTGATTGCAGTGTCATCTAATATTTCTGAATAATCCTCCTCAAGTACTTGTATATAATTAGAAACTGTACGCAGCGGTTCCTGAAGGTTATGTGAAACAACATAGGTAAATTGCTCAAGAACTTTGTTAACTTCGACCTGAAAAGCGAGTTCTTTATTAACAATGATTAACTCTGCTGCCCGTATTTTTTTCTCTTCGTTTTGAAATGCAAGTTCTTTGTTGGCCATAATTAACTCATCTGCTTGTTTTTCTTTCTCTTCGTTTTGAAAGATAAGTTCTTTGTTTGCTATGATTAATTCATCAGCCCGTTTTTCTTTCTCCCTGTTCTGAAAAACAAGTTCTTTATTAGCAATGATTAACTCTGCTGCCCGTTTTTCTTTCTCTTTGTTTTGAATGTCAAGTTCCTTGGTTGCTATAATTAACTCTGCTGCCCGTTTTTCTTTCTCATCGTTTTGAAATGCAAGTTCTTTGTTGGCCATAATTAACTCATCTGCTCGTTTTTCTTTCTCTTCGTTTTGCACTTCAATTTGCTCGTTTTTTTCTTTGAGGTTTATTGTTGTTTGTTTTCGAATAATTTCAAGCTCGTGCTCATGTATTGCCCTTTTAATTGCAGGAACTAATCGCTTAAGTTTGTTTTTGAGTACATAATCCGTTGCCCCGTTTAACATAGCATCAATAGCTATATCTTCTCCCATTACCCCTGAAACGAATATGAATGGTATGTGGAAATATTTTTCCCTTACAACTTTTAAAGCCTCATTGCCATTGTAATCGGGCAGGTTGAAGTCTGATAATATAATGTCGAAATTTTTTGTTTCAAGGATATTTATAAAATCTTCTTTGTTATCAGCCAAAAAATATTCATGCCTGATACTTCCACTTTCAATTAAGGAGCGAATCAATTCGGAATCTTTTAAAGAATCTTCAAGATGCAGTATTTGTATTTTTTTGTCCAAAGATGAATCCAGGAATCTATTCTCTATGTTTAGAAAGGAAAGCTCTTTGCCGGCAATGATTAACTCGGTTGCGCGTTTTTCTTTCTCTACGTTTTGAAATTCAAGTTTTTTGTTGGCCATGATTAACTCATCTGCTCGTTTTTCTTTCTCCCTGTTCTGAAAAACAAGTTCTTTATTAGCAATGATTAACTCTGCTGCCCGTTTTTCTTTCTCCCTGTTCTGAAAAACAAGTTCTTTATTAGCAATGATTAACTCTGTTGCCCGTTTTCCTTTCTCTTCGTTTTGAAATGCAAGTTCTTTGTTGGCCATGATTAACTCATCTGCTCGTTTTTCTTTCTCCCTGTTCTGAAAAACAAGTTCTTTATTAGCAATGATTAACTCTGCTGCCCGTTTTTCTTTCTCTTCGTTTTGAAAGACAAGCTCCTTGTTTGCATGGATTAATTTATGTTCGGTCAGAATGCGATCGTTGATGTCCTGGAACGCACCACCAATTTTCACTATTTCCCCGTTGTCACGAAATGCTTGTCCAATTGCCCGAACCCAAATGCTGTTTTGCTTTGCTGTAATCAGTTGCAGGTCGACATCGAAAGACTTGCCTTCCTCAATGGCTTGACGCACTGCTTCAGAGATAACTAGTATTGACTCTGGAGCGTAGAAATTGATAGCAGATTCGATTGTTGGTTGATAATCCGGTTCGACTTCATATATCCAATATATCACTTCCGACCAACTCAGCTCATTATTCTTAAGGCTAAATTCCCAACCGCCAACTCTTGCTAATTTTCCAGTCTCGTCCAGAAGCTGTTTACTTCTTGTCAATTCTGCTGCACGTTTTTCTTTCTCTTTGTTTTGCTCTTCAATTTGCTCGTTTTTTGCTTTGAGGTTTATCTCTGTTTGTTTTCGATTAATTTCAAGCTCGTGCTCGTGCATGGCCCATTTTAATTGCAGGAACTAATCGCTTAAGATTGTTTTTGAGTACATAATCCGTTGCCCCGTTTAGCATCGCGTTAATAGCGAAATCTTCTCCTATTGACCCCGAAACGAATATGAATGGTATATAAGAATATTTTTCTTTCACAACCTTCAATGCCTCATTGCCATTGTAATCGGGCAGGCTGTAATCTGATAATATAATGTCGATATTTTTTGTTTCAAGGATATTTATAAAATCTTCTCTGTTATCAGCCAAAAAATATTCATGCCTGATACTTCCACTTTCAATTAAAGAGCGAATCAATTCGGAATTTTTTAAAGAATCTTCAAGATGCAGTATTTGTATTTTTTTGTCCAAAGATGCAGCCCGGATTCCATTCTCTTTGTGCAAAAATGAAAGCTCTTTTTTTGCCGTAATTAGTACTGCTTCCTGGCTCTCTTTCACTGCATTTTGATTGGTAATATCTTTTTTTGCAATGATTAAATCTGCTACATGTTTATTTTTCTCTTTCTTTGCTTTGGTTAATTCTTCTGATTTTATCATTTTTTTCATATTCATTAACAAAAAAATCGTTTGGTCCTAAATTCATTTACCTACAAATTAATTTCTTTTGCCAATTTTTTATTAACACCAAATACCTAATGCCCAATGCCATTTTCTTTTTTTATTTTTGGCAGTGAAAAATAAAATGTTGCTCCTCCTGCCTTGCCGGCAGGCAGGTTATCTAATTCAGCTTCGGCCCAAACGCGCCCTCCATGTCGCGAAATAATGCGTCTTACATTTGCAAGTCCAATGCCCGTCCCTTCATATTCCTCAATTGGATGCATTCGCTGAAATACGCCAAAGAGCTTTTTGGCATATTGCATATCGAAGCCTACGCCATTGTCACGGACAAAGAATATTGTTTCATTGGTTTCTTCTTTTACCCCGATTTCAATGATGGCTTTTTTCCTGGTGCTTGTAAATTTTGCTGCATTGCTCAGTAAATTTGTCCAAACAAGACGTATCATCGCATCATCGCCCAACACAGATGGCATTGTTGCAACAACCCATTTGATATTGTATTTGGGATTATCCTGTTGAAGTTGATTCGACACTTCCTCAACTATTTTGTTCGTGTCCAAAACAGATTTACACAATTCGACCCGGCCCATCCTGGAAAATTGCAGCAGGTCGTCGATGAGCGAGCCCATTTGGTGAACTGAACCTGAAATTTCGTTTAAATAATGTTTCCCTTTCTCGGGCAGCGCATCATTAAAACGGTTTGTAAGAAGGTCAACGTACCCGCTCGTGTGCCGCAACGGGGCACGCAAATCGTGTGATACGGAATAGCTGAAGGCTTCTAATTCTTTGTTTGTAGCCTGCAATTGCGATGTACGCTCTTCAACTTTATTTTCAAGTTCTGCATAAAATTTTCTTATTTCTTCCTCAGCTTGTTTGCGCTCGCTAATGTCGCGAATATTGCACTGGATTACTTTTTGGTTGTTTACTAAATACACATTGCTGACGAACTCAACATGGAACTGCCGCCCATCAGCTGTTTCGAGCGGCAAATCTTCATAACGGACATATTCCTTCTGTTTTAATTCTAAAAAATTATCCTTGTTAGCAATTATATTTTTTAAGAACCCGATTTCCCAAATTGCTTTATCTAAAAATTGTTCTTTCGAGTAACCCAGCTTCTCAATCAAAAATGGGTTCGCGTCTACAATCATCCCGGTTTCAGCATCGAGGATCAGAATCCCATCTCGTGCTGCTTCAAAAAGGCGACGATATCGGGTTTCAGAGTCATTTAATTTATTATGTTCTTGCCGCTCTGCTGTTTGATCACGAAAGGCCAACACTATACCAGTAACCTCACCTTTTTCGTTGCAAACGGGAGCGCAGCTATCGGCAATGGGCGTTTCCTTTCCATTTTTTGAGATCAACAGCTTATGGTTTGCAAGCCCAACAACCTGTCCATCGTGTATTACTTTTTCATAAGGGTTTTCAACCTTTGTCCGGTACTCTTCATTAATTATATGGAAAACCCCTTCCAGGTTTTTACCTATCGCGTCAGGTTCATTCCAGCCGGTTAACAATTCGGCAACATTGTTCATTTGTTTTATACATCCTGCAAAATCGGTTGTAATAATGCCATCGCCTATGCTGTAAAGTACGGCGCGGAACTCATCTTCTTTTTCGTTCAAGCGCTTTTCGGCCAGGAACATATCTTTATATATATTCTTTTGCCTCGAGTGATACCACCAAACCGTTGAAATAAAAAGCAAAAAAATTAGTATTGAAACAAAAACAATAATTACAATAGTCTTATAATAAAGTTCAGAGAAAATTTCACTTTTGTCGACTTTAGCAACCATAAACCAGGGTGAACCGGGAACTGAATTAATAAATGAAAGTACTTCAACACCGCGGTTATCAATTCCTTCAAAAATTCCAACTTTTCCCAATACTGCCTGAGCAGCCGGAAGTTCTTTTTTGGTTAAAGAAATCCTAAATTTTAACGCAACATTTTTTCTGAACCGCAATTCATTTAAAAATAACACACTATCGCCATCTCTGCGAACAATAAGTGTTTCGGCGCTCCTGCTGGGAATAGGCCAGGATTGGATAAGCGGGTAAAGAAAATCGGCCGCGTTAATACGCAATATCATTGCAGCTATTGGCTTATTTTTTTCGCCAGATATCGGCGTTACAATATCGAGGTGGTTTTGTTTGTGCAAATTGTAATAATAGAAATCGGTGAATATTGCTTCATTCCGTTCAAAGGCTTTATTAATAAATGCTTTCGTAACTGCATTGAGGGTTTTGATATCCGGGTCGAGGGATTCGATAAGGTTTCCACCAGGTGAAGCAATTAATATATTGTTGTACTTGTTTTGTGTTTTTAAAATAGATATTTGATCATGCACATTTCTTTCTGATACTGAATTGTGCTTATCGGCCAGATAACTTTCAACTGCAGTCCTGAATAAATAATTTCGTGAGATGATATTTGCATCGCCAATCCTTTCCTTTCGCCATTGAACAATCTGATTGATTTTCAATTCGGCAATAGCTTTAAGTTCGTTATATTTTTCGTTGCGGATTAACTTTTTTTCATAACGATAATACATAGACCCACAAACTATCAGTATAATACTTGCTGCCCCGGCAATTAAAATCATTTGCCATTTTAAACTATTTTTTATAAGTGATTTATCTTTCATAATGGTCGGATTTGGCGAATACTATTTTAAATCTTTGTTCTCATTCTAAATAAAATTTCAAGGATACTTTCTAAAATCGTTCCAAAGAAACTACTGATTGTTTCATTAAATATTGTAATTCAGAATGTTGCGTAAATAATATAATTTTTAAATGCAGAGAATTTTATATTAAACAGCCAAAACGTATTTATCTTAATTATTCTTTGTTACCTTTTTGTCGTCACAAAAAGGTAACCCAAAAAAGACTTAACGAAATAAACTCGCGCCGTCTCGTGCCTCGACTTTGCTCGGACAGCATTTCGTTTATAAGGAATTTCTGTTTTATGCTTCGCACTCACTTAATATTACTTTTACCTATTTTTCTTTTTTGGCTTAATCAGCAAGCACTAATTCGCTTATTGTCCCTAATAGGGCAAGGAAAAACCATTCCATGCTTTCAATAACCATTTTGTCCCCGAGGGAACAAAGTGTTCATGTAATTTTATAACAGCGCCTTAAAAGAAGGCAAACTGTATTCATAAAAATGTTGAATTAGTAAATATCAGATAGGAAAATTACGACCATAATAGCATAATGGCTGTAAGGAAATAGTCCAAAAAATGTAAAGGATTTCTGATTTTTATGTAGGGTTTCGCCTACATAAAAGGTGGAAGGATTTGTTAGAAGTTTTTTAGAAATGCAGCTTTAAGGTCAATTGAGGGTTTCAGCCACATGGTTCATCTGACTCTATTAGAACAAAAATGAATAGTAAAACAAAGCTGGTTTAATGTATTGCTTTGACGATAATTTATTTCTGAACGACTGCAGTATATAAACCATTTGATTCAACGAGAAGGCTGGATATAAACCAACGCTTTAAAGCCTCAGAAATCTTACCTTTCTTTAAGTAATTGCTCTATATAAAGTCAGAATTTTTCGAAAGAACATTAATATTGGCAAGTCTTTCTTTTCGTCATTGTTTTATCTGATTTATTTTCAGATCTGTTAATACTTTCAAATCTTCGTATCTTTCATTAGTTATTGCGTTTCTCTCATTACAATAATTATTATACGCATGGGCGCTTAAGTAGATAATGAATATGATAAACAATAATAATTGCCAGATATTAGTAATTAAATAGTGTGATTTAGGTTTCATAACGTTTTTCTTGTTAGAAAATTAAAAGTTAATTGCAATTGCTAAAGATTTAGCGATATAGATGCAGCTTCTGAGAAAATTGTATACTCTTTTATTCAATATTTTAAGAATTTAATTATGAGATTCTATACCTTTTTCGCTAAAGCCAATCCGTATACATGAAAATGCTGAATTGGTGAATATCAGACTGAAAAATTACGACTATAATAGTAAAACGGCTGTAAGGTAATAAGCCTAAAAAAAGTAAAGGATTTCTGATTTTAATGTAGGGTATCGCCTACAAATAAGGTAAAAGGGTATACTATAAGTCTTTAAGAAATACCGATTAAAGGTTAACCAAGGTCTTCGGCCACCTGTTAGAACGATGGCAAGAGTTACAAACTAATATTGCCTAACTTTTGAGGTTTTGCATTAAACCAACAACATTTTTAGTTCTTGTTACATTTGGATATTCCGGTGATATTGACCCCCTCGTCCGGTCATGTTGCCCCCCTAAAAGGATATGGATTTAAAGAACGTAATTGACTGACAATTTTACCTTTTTTTTCTTAAAAGCGCATGAGAGCACTTAGTTATCGAAAAAAGGAAACAAAAAACTTTTTACTGAGGGAACGCGTTCCATCCCGATGCATCGGGACTGCACTTGAACGACACACAGCCGATAAGGATTTATTTATTTGAAGGCTTCGCTGGTGTAAATGAAGAATATTTTAATTTTTTTCTTCATACTTTTTATTCGCTATCGCTCATGAAAACGCTTTGCTAAGTTTGTTGAAAAAAGTATGCAAAATCTCTTAACTGCGTAAACTCGCGCTGTTTCCTGCAACGACTTTGCCCGAACAAAACGCAGACAATATGGAAGTTTCTATTTAACGACTGCGCCGATGCATGGACAGAACGCAGTAGAAATGCTATTTTCCAAAATCCTGCGAAGCGGGAAGGAAAGTTGAACTTTGTATCGTTACACCAAAATGAAACTTAATATAATACTTGTTGCTAATTTAACAGAGAATAATGTTTTCAGTAAAAAAATTAGAAAGTTTATATATTAATATTGACAGTATTAAAGGCATTATACAATTGAGTTATATATTTTTTAGGATGCTTTTGATTAAGGAGTTTGTAATAGTTTTTTGTAATTTTTACGGGGTTTATTATTGTGGTAATATCGAGTTTAGTATACATATTTTGGAGACTATAACTTTCGATTAAATTGTGTTCTTTGCTAAATAAAAACATAGCATAATAACGATAATTAGGACTTAAATAATACTCAACTAATTCATTACAGGATTCACTTATAAAATTTGGAAATTTACGAATTAAGGTTTCGATATTAAAAAGCTTGTATTTTCGATTATTTACTTTATCGATTTGAATTAAAGAACAAAGAAAAGCTTCGAAACTTGTAAGGTACAGCGCCAGCCTGTCGCAATTGTACTCGTTTATTGCCTGGAAAACATTTGTTAAGTATAAAAGGCGCAAGATATTGTTCTGCTCGTCAATACAAGTAGATTGAGTTAATTTGTTTTGCAGGAATTCGAAAAAAATAGGAATAGGAGATTGAAAAATTAAATGACCAAATTCATGTGCAAAAATAGGTATTAATTCGCGTTCTAGCAGTACTTTGTTTATTGGTTTGGAAATTACAATAATAGTTAAGTTATCTTTGTGATAGCAACTGACTGTTTTAAATTTTTTTGGTTCATTTAATTCAAAAACTTGAATTTCTCTTTCTAATTTTAATTTATTGCAAAGGTCTTTTAAAAGTGTTATTTCTTTTGACTTTCGTGAAATATTCCTGGATTTTTCTTTTACATTATTGATATAATTAGAAATGTTTTGAATGTAATCATTTTCGATTTCAGGTTCAATTATTTTGAAATAGGGATCGTTAAGAAATAATTCCCATAATTGGTTTTCAAAAGGAATACGTAAGTCTTGTAGCGCTTTTAATTCGATGTGTCTCATAGTTTTATTTTTTAAATTTATATTTTTGATTGAATACCTCACCCCACCCTCTCTAATTGGAGAGGAAGAAAGAGATTATTTTCTTTTATCTTTTGAATTACTGTCGAAAGCTATAAGGTTAAAAGCCTCACCCCGACCCTCTCCAATTGGAGAGGGAGAAAGAAACTACAACCTTTTATCTTTTGCTGACTGGTCATAAGCTATTAAATTAAACTGCTCTCTAAACCTGCTTCGGATGCGTGTACCGTATATGTCCTCAATTTCATCACTGTTGAGGTTGGTTGTGAGGTGTGTAATCATTTGGCGGGTAACAAACAGGTCATAGCGGGATAAAAGAATTTCGGCCATTACATTGCATTCATTGCCAAAGTATTTTAGGTTGTTTTCAATGCCAAGGTCATCAAAGCAATAGGTTTTAAGTATATCGTTTTTAAAGGATTGTTTGCTGTACTTATGAATTACTGAATAACCTTCCTTGATGAATTCAAAGCTAATGTCGCGACAAGATTTAAGAATTAACCTTTCTTCGGGTGCCTGAAAGTATTTCAGGATATTCATTAAAGATGTTTTTCCACAGCCAACGGGCCCGGAAAGTAAAATACCTTTTCGGAATGAAATATTGTATTTTTCTCCGCCTGCAGTGTCTTTGAGAAAATATACCAGGAGTTTAAAAATGATTTCGTAATCCTCGGGAAATACCTTGAATGAAGGATGATATAGTTTTTTGCCTGTGGATTCGATGATTTCAAGATATTTTGTAAAGTCGAAGGAGGCACACATTCTTTAGGAGTTTATAGAATGACAAAATTTTGAAAATTCTATTTTCATTTCTTTTGTCGCAACAAAAGAAACGAAACAAAGAAAAATGCTTGACTGCGTGAACGCGTTCCGCCTATCGGCTTCACTTGAACGGCACGCAGCCGATAAGGAATTTTTTGTTTGATGGCTGCGCCGGAAGAACCTCTCCCTGCCCTCTCCTTAAAAAAGGAGAGGAAATTAGAGGGGTTCGGCATAGTTTTTATTATTGGGACTTGGTTTTGATGGTTTTGGAATTGGGAAATGCTTCGGAAAATCTTTTGGCGGAATGAAGTTTTTGCTGTTGAGTATCCAGTTTCGCGCTGCTGCTTGCCAATTCTTCATTGGGCTTTTACCGCCAACTTTCCAACCGTTGCTTTCGAA
>CAVSGB010000355.1:0-4394 GCA_963726845.1 uncultured Bacteroidota bacterium
GGAGGAAAATATTCATGTTGACGTTTATATTGTTAGAGTTGTTAAGGTTTATTCCTCCGCTTAATTCAGTTCTATTTGTTGAAGCTCCAAAAGCCCTATTAAGTAATATTTCTAAAGACCTTATTTCACCCTTTGCTTTGTCTTTTAAAATTGCACTCGCTAAAGTTTGTTCTAAAATCGTAACTTTATTACCAGTTAAGTTTCCTGTTTTATAAATATCTTGAAGCTCTTTTTCGGTCATTGAAATCATTACAGAAATACAATCCTGAACCTGGCTCAACGAATAACCTTGCTCTTTTAAAAGAGAAATAAATTTCTTTGGCCTGCCGTCATAATTTCTTCTTTTATCCAACCCGTTTTTAAAATGTTTTAAATTTTCTTCATTAGCCATGATTCACAGTTTTTTCACAGTTTTTCAATTTTCTTTGCACAGTATTTAATGTTGCCATTAATTCTTTTGTCAATCAGTATAGTTTGCCTTGCCCCGGCTTTCTGTTTTTTTAATCCTTTTGCCATATTTAAGAGATTTTTGTCTTTATTATGGCATATATATTTCCCCTTTCTGAAAGTAGGGGGGTAAACTCTTAGTATTATTAATATTAATTGTTTACCAAACTTTGGTAAAAGAACACAGCTTACTATAAGCATGGTTTTACCTGTAATATTGTTTTATCTGTTTAACGTTCTGGTCAAGTTCTTTTATTAAATCGCTTTTTTCTGTTATTTCTGGTTTGTTCATTTTGTCTTTAAGGCTATTTTTAAGCCGTGTGTAATATTTTGGGTCGGTAAATGCTTTCTTTGCTTTCAAATCATTTACAATGCAATCAATTTCACCTTGCCCGGCCTTTATCAATAACATGCCAAAAATCATATCCATTACATCGCTTGGCTTTTTCATATTCTCTATATTTTGAAGTGTAAAACGTTGTATTTTTTGAATGTTCATGTACTCTTTAACCCATCGGTTTATAATATCAATATAAAACCTTTCATTATACAATGTAGCCCCGGTAAATTCAGGCATGTTAAATTGTTTGTTCAATCGGCCTTTGTGCCTGAGTTCATACCTTAATAAATTAGCGTCTTTGTATATAGGTGGTATATTTACATTTTTGGCCGTTGCTTCCAAACTCTTATCATAAAAAATTAATTGTTTGGGCTTGGTATTGTAATACAATGTATCGGGTGAAGCTTGCAACCTGTTAAAATATTTCTTTGCACCCAAAAATGAATAATAATTGTTTGGTGGATATTTCATAATAAAATGGGTTGCAAGGTCAACAGCTGTAACTTTTGCTTTATCCATTGGCAAGCTTAAAACATCGCTAAGGTGTTCAATGGCTTGCTGTGTGCCTGAACGTGTAAGGGTGTGCAAATTATCGGTTAAATGGAATTTTGCCAAACTGCCTTTTATTGATACACCACTTTCATAAATATTTACTTTCAGGTTATTGAGTGAACCGTTTATAAAATAGCCCCGGTCGCTCTGGTGTTCAGATATTCCACTTAAACAGGCTGCAATGGTGGACAAATTATAATTGTCCACCAAATACCTGTCAATCCAAAAGTTTATACTATCATACATAATTTACCTTTTCTTGGTAATAAAAACATACTTACTATAAGCATGGTCAATATTCATAAAATGGTTTGGCCGTTGCCCTCATTTGTTGCAATGCCTCGTCAAATTCACCGTTTGCCAATTGTTTCAAATAACCTTGTATTGTGTAACGGCCACCTTCAATAATCAGTAATTCTATTCTTGTAAAATCGGGATTAACGATAAACAGAAACCCATCATTTTTAAATTCATATAATGGATTGGGCTTGCCGTTGCTAAGGTTCTTTTTGTTGTTTGGTTCACCCCATGCATAGCCAGTAAATTCAGGTAGTAAAAGCGGGTAAATACTGCTAAAGTTTAATGAATTATTTTGCATTACATATTCAGCCCGGCGTTCATCGGGAGCGTTTACCATTGTATTTGCTTGGGTTAAATACTCAATGAACATGCCTTTTTTATTCATAAATGGTTCAATCCCTTTGTAAAATCCTGAAAACCTTATGCAATCAAAGCGTTTTACTTTAGCTTCCAGTTTTATTTTATGTTTGGCTTTCACCTCATTTGGCAAAACAACCAATTCAAAATAAGCACTAAACATAGCCGCCCCCTTTCCTGTTACCCGTTATTACATGGGTTGCCGATTCTTTTGCAATTGCATCGGCGGTTTTAATGTGATTTTGGAGTAAAAACTGGTCGGTTTCAACCTTTGAAAAGTAGAGCATCTTGCCATTAGGGCGGTACATGCCTGGGATTTTTCCCTGAGAGCTTAATTTATATCCATAGCTTTCAGAAAATCCACAATATTTGCACCACTGAGGGAATGTAAAAACATTCTTTTGTGCAATTAAGCCCGATTCAATCCTGTCTAATTGGGCTTTTAACTCTGTTACTGTAATTTCATTTTTAATCATTTTAAAATCTTTTTAAGTGAATAAAGGACCCGGCCAAAGTCATATTAACTGAAATTTCACAGTACAATAGTATAAACAAAAACAAGCATATTGTATTGATTTACTTTGTTTTATCCGTCCATGTAGGTGGTCGGAAGTGGACGGAATAGAAAGGTTTAAAAATGAAAACGCCCTAAATATCTAATTGATAAAAGGGCATTTGACTGGTCGGAAAATACTTTCTATAATAGTGCTGTATAGTTTACTTTGTCTGTAATGTATTAATGATTTTTTTAATATCTTCTATATCTGAACTGGGCTTGCTTGGTTTATTTAATTCCTTTTTCCCTTTGTATTTGAACAATGCAGGAATAGTGTAATTTCTTACATTATTTGGGATGCACTTTTCACCTTTGTTATTTTTATAACCTGAAATAAGCGTTAACAATTCCCCTAAAGCTTCTTTGCTTCTTAACCATTCAACGGGCTTAAAATTCAATCCATTTTTTGAGGACTTACCAAATACATGCAAAAAATTTTCTTCATTAGTTGAGGGGTTAATAAAGCTAATTTTTAAGTTCTTTATTGTTTTGATTAATTGCTTATGTAGTTCTTTTAGCTGCTCGGGGTTGAGGTGGGTTTTAAAGGTTTTTATTTCATTATGGATTGTGTTTTGTTTGGAGTTATGAATATTTAGTTTTTCTACAATATACTTTGTTTTTAAATTTTCTATTTTTACCTTAGAATGTTCTTTAAGTTTCTCAAATTCAGGATGTAGTTCTTTGTTGATTAACTTCCTGGAAATGCTACTTGAAACATCATTTAGCGTTGATAAATCTTCACTTTCATAAACAATGTCTTCCATAATCTTAAGACTTGGTTTAAGATTTGCTTTATATAATTCTATGATAGCATTTAATGCTAATAGAACATTGGTCAAATGTTCAGAAATTTCATTTAATTCAAAAACATTCTTAGGTAAAAATGTTTTGTCAATAATTTTTTTAACAGAATTCTTTATTACCTCAACTCCATTTGAATTACATGTATTGTCATTAAAACATTTAATATGAGTTGCTTCTAATATATTTGTAATTATTTTGTCAGTATCACTTTCAGTTCCATCTACTCCATAGTATTTAAGATTTTCAAATTGTACAAGAATGTTTTTTACTATTTCCCTAACAGAAATGATATAACTATTTTCAGAAACCAATTCTACTCCTTTGTTAATGGGTTCATTATCTTTTAATTTCCTATTCCAAAAATTCTCATTTAATTGCTTAATAATATCATACCAAGTATTCATATTTTAAAAATTCTTTTAACCTATTTAGTACCTCTTTTTTCTTTTTTATCAATATTTTAAATATTTAGATTCATTAATATTTTGCTCAATTTTGAAATCAATATCTGTCAAACTGTTTACACCCTCATTTTTGAGTTTATCCACTACTTTGGCATATATCATAACGTGTTCTAATGAAGTGTGGCCTAACAGCTTTGAAACGGTTGAAATATCAGTTCCATTTATAAGCATGTTGGTTGCAAAACTGTGGCGGGCTATGTGAAAGGAAATGTTTTTTGTTATGCTGGCATCTTTGCACCATTGTTTCAATACCACGTTACAGGCTGTTACATCGGGAACGTTAAAAACAAGTTCATCAGGGCTGCCTGTATTGTTGCCCAAAAGTTTTTTTGCATTATTGTTGAGGGGCAAATGTAGCGGCTCGCTTGTTTTTTGCTGCCTGAAATTAAGCCTGTCATTGCTTATGTTTTGGAAAGTTAAGCGGCTTATGTCAACATGCCTCAACCCGGTATTACAGGCAAACAGGAACGCCCTTTTTATTTCTGGTTTGGTGCAGGGTGTTTGTGCCAATAGCTGTATTTCAGCATCGGTTAAATATTCCCTAATGGTTTGTGGCTTCTTGTTATTCCTTATA
>CAVSGB010000356.1:0-7834 GCA_963726845.1 uncultured Bacteroidota bacterium
AGAAGAAGGTTAAAAGCTATCGAAGATTTTTCCGATTTGGGAAGTGGTTTCAATATTGCCATGCAGGACCTAGATATTCGCGGGGCTGGAAATTTGCTTGGGGCGGAACAAAGCGGTTTTATTGCTGAAATTGGATATGAAACTTACCAGCGGATTTTAAACGAAGCAATCCAGGAACTTAAAGAAAATGAATTCCGTGATGTTTTCTATAACCAGGATTCTGGTGAACTTGTTGAAAAATCAGGTAACATAAAAACACAAACAAATATTCTTGAAGCTACAAAATTTGTGAACGACTGCCAGATCGATACCGATTTTGAAATTATGATCCCGGAAAGTTATGTTGAGAATATTTCTGAACGGATCAAGCTTTATCGCGAACTCGATAACTTGCAGGATGAAGAAAGCTTAAAGAAATTTGAAATAAAACTTATAGACAGGTTTGGCAATATTCCCGGTGCTACCATCGAATTAATGAACATTGTGCGATTAAGATGGTTGGCAATTAAGCTAGGCTTCGAACGCATTTCGCTAAAAAACAACCGAATGATGGTTTATTTTATTTCGAACCAACAATCGCAGTATTATCAAACTCTTGTTTTTAATCAGGTTTTAAATTTTATTCAAAAGAACCCTCGTGTTTTCCAGATGAAAGAAGGGAAAGACAAACTTACTATGAGCACGGAAAATATTGGTAATGTCAAAAAAGCAATTGATTTGTTGAACAGGTTATTGGTAAAATAGAAAATTTGAAGTTTGGAATAATTGAATAACTGAAGGTTGACGATTTGAGAAATCAGCACATTAGCATATTGGTAAATTAGCATATTAATAAATGAACCTTATCCTCGATATAGGCAATACACGTACCAAAGCTGCAATTTTTGACAATGATAACATTGTTGATATTAAGATATTTAATGAACCACTGGTTTGCGATATTGAATTTTTATTGAGAAATTACCCTACAGCAAATAATTGCATTTTGTCAATGACCGGGAATATTGATAAAAGTATTTTCCAATATTTAAGCAATACTTTTCCCGGATTAATTGAATTGAAGGGTTCAACGCCACTGCCATTTTTAAACAATTACAAATCAAAAGAAACACAGGGGCCGGATCGTATTGCGGCAATTGCAGGAGCAACAGTTGTCTTTCCAGGTGCCAATGTCCTGGTTATAGATGCAGGCACGGCTATTACATTTGATTTTATCGATTCTTCGGCAAATTATTTTGGCGGAAATATTTCGCCAGGAATCGAAATGTGTTTTAAAGCATTACATACTTTTACACAAAAACTTCCATTATTAAGCAAGTCCGGCGCAGAGAGTATTTTTGGCGATAATACCGAAAATGCTATAATTTGCGGTGTCCAGAATGCAATTGTTTTTGAAATTGAAGGTTATATTAAAGTCTTAAATAAAGATTATCCCGATTTGATAACGATTATCACCGGTGGTGATGCTGAATTTTTGGCTGGCAAAATAAAAAGCACCATCTTTGCAGACTTGAATTTAGTTTTAATCGGTTTGAATAAAATACTTCAGTACAATAGCCGTTAATTAATAGAAAAATCAAAAAGCAATTTCAAAATAAACAACATTTTAAATTGAGAAAATTAAAAGATCATATTACTATTTTTTTTGGACACATTCTTCAATTTTTGTTTATTCTCCTCATTATGACTGGTTGCGAAAAGAACATCGAGGTAATTAAAAGCCTTGGAAATGTCAAAGTACTTCCTGCGGTTACAGCACAGGATATGGAAGTACTCTACAGCGATTCGGCCAGAATTAAAATGAAAGTAATAGCTAAATTGATGAATATGTACAACTCACTGGACAAACAATATAAAGAGTTTCCAAAAGGTATTTTGGTTTATCAATATGATTCATTAATGCAGGTTCAGGCTACAATTAAAGCAGATTATGCAATTATCCGCGATAATAAAAAAGTTTGGGAAGCGCACAATGATGTTGTTGCAAAAAACCTGAAAAAGAACGAACAACTCTATACCGAAGAACTTTTTTGGGACGAAACCCGTGGAATTATTTATTCTACAAAATTCACAAAAATAATTAACAGCGACGGTGTATTTTATGGTGATGGAGGCTTTGAAGCTACCCAGGCCTTTCGAAGTGGCACTTGATTGGTGTAAAAGGTAAAGTCAATATTAAAGATAATGAGGACACGAAACCAAATCCGTAAGTATGTCTGGCTTTCTGTTTGTATCCTTTGTCTCGTTGCCGGAACACACCAAACCTATAAGTTGGGATTTTCCAAAAGCTACATGTTCTTTGTATTTGCTATATTTGCATTTGGCTTTTTCTGGATTAAAAAAGTAAACGCAAATAGCGATACAAAAGAATAGTATTCTTCAGATGCATCCGGGAATTACAATCTTAATTTGCCTCATTTTGTCTGCCTTTTTTTCGGGCATGGAAATCGCCTTTGTCTGTGCTGACCGATTAAGGATAGAACTTGATAAAAAGCAGAAGTTATTTTCTTCGCGGTTTGTAAATGTGTTTGTTCATAACCCGGCGCAATTTATAGCCACTATGCTTATTGGCAACAATGTTGTTTTGGTAATTTATAGCATAGTAATGACCAGGATACTCGAACCATTTTTATTACAATTTACTTCAATCACATATACAGTTTTAATTTTACAAACTTTAATTTCTACCTTGTTAATCCTTTTTACAGCTCAGTTTTTGCCAAAAACAATTTTCAGGCTTCTTCCAAATATGCTTTTAAATTATCTCAGCGTACTTGTTTTCTTTTTTTATTTATTATTATTTCCGGTTGCCCGGGCCATAATGTGGATATCCCGCCTATTCCTAAAATGGTTTGTAAAAAATCGGGGCAATGCACAAAACGAAATGTATGTTTTGGGAAAAGTCGATCTCAACCATTTGTTTCAGGATATAAGGAAGAAAAGTAAAACAGAATTGGACACTGAACATGAAATAAGAATTTTTCAAAATGCCCTTGACTTTTCAAATGTAAAAATAAGGGAGTGCATGGTTCAACGGACTGAAATAGTTTCAGTTGAAGATAACTGCACAATCGAGGAACTACGTCAGAAATTCATTGAAACCGGGTTCTCAAAAATTGTCGTTTATGAAAATTCTATAGATAATATTATTGGTTATGTCAGTTCAAAGGACCTTTTTAAAAACCCGCTTAGCCTGAAATCGAAAATCATTAAAGCGCCTATAGTCCCTGGAACCATGAATGCGAGCAGATTTTTACGCATTTTATTACAGGAAAGGAAAAGTTTGGGAATTGTAGTTGATGAATTTGGTGGAACATCTGGTATTGTTACCATTGAAGATATTATGGAAGAAATATTTGGTGAGATCGAAGATGAACACGATACCGTTGAAATTATCGAAAAAGTTTTGCCAAATAAAGGATTTGTGTTTTCAGGAAAAATTCAGATCGAACTCCTAAACGAAAAATACAATTTACTAATTCCGGATTCAGCAGAATACGAAACACTTGCCGGTTTTATTATTAATAATATTGGCCGTTTGCCCCTGTTGAACGAAGAATTAAAAATTGGCCATTTTATTTTTAACATACTCAAAATTGACAACAAACGGATAGAACTTGTATTGCTCAAAAAAATTGAACAATAATCATATATAAAGTCCAAAGTATTTATGGAAATTCAATTATTTTTTTCAGTTTATCATATAATTGCTATATTCGTAGCCTCAAAAAAATTACATAGTTAATATCAAAACAATATAATTCATGGCAGTTTTAGAAAAAATCAGCCAGAATGGGAATTTTAATTTCCATCATTATCGGTATTTCATTATTGGCTTTTATCTTAACAGATTTTCTTTCTTCCGGCAAGAGTGTATTTGGCCGCAAGCAATTTGAAGTAGCCGAAATCTCAGGGAAAACCGTTAATGTGAAAGAATTCGAAGAAAAAATACATAACCTTGAAGAAGTGTATAAATTTCAGTCGGGTCAGCCAAATTTGAACGAAGAATCCATGCAGGGAATTCGCGAACAAGTATGGCAGGAGATAGTTGAAGAAGGTGTTTTGGAAGAAGAATGTAAGGAGTTAAGCTTAGAAGTTTCGCCAAAAGAAGTTCTCGATATGGTTGAAGGGGCGAATCCACATCCTATTATTAAACAGCTATTTACCAATCCGGAGACAAAAACTTTAAACCGTGCTGGCATTATTCAGTTTATCAAGTCGCTCGATAAAGAATCGGATGCCGGGAAAAGGGCTTTCTGGATTTATGTAGAAAAACAAATTTCAAGGGAGCGCCTCCTTACAAAATATAACAATCTTTTAAAAAATGGAATTTACGTAACATCATTTCAGGCAAATGCCGATGCTAAAGAAAGTGACAAAAAAGCTAATTTCAATTTTATTGCCGAAAAATTAAATTCTATTTCGGATTCTGCTGTAAAAATTACTGAACCAGAACTTAAAAAATATTACAAAGCACACAGTGCAGAATACGATCAGGAAGCATCCCGCGATTTAGAATACATAACATACGATATTGTACCGTCTCAGGAAGATTTTGACCAGGCTAAAAAATGGATTGATAATATCAAAGCTGAATTTGAAGCTTCTACCGAGATTAAACAATTTGTGAGCCTTAATTCCGATGCGCCATTCAACGAAAAGTACCTAAAGCAAAGCGAACTGCCCGACACATTGAGAAGCTTAATGTTTAAATCAAAAGTAGGGACGACTTATGGGCCGTATTTCGAAAATAGCACTTTTAAGATTGCACGTCTGGCCGATATTAAAAATTTGCCGGATTCAGTGCGTGCCCGGCATATTCTTTTGCAGCCCGAAAATAAAACAAAAGAAGCTTATGCCAAAACAAAATCAACTGCCGACAGCCTTTTAAAAGTATTAAAAAAAGGTGGGAAAGGGGTCAAGTTTGAGCAACTCGCTTTGCAATATTCCAAAGATGGTACTGCTAACAAAGGTGGTGATTTGGGTTGGTTCAAGGAAGGTGCAATGGTAAAACCATTCAACGATGCATGTTTCAATGGTAAGAAAGGCGATTTAGTTGTTGTGGAAAGTCAATTTGGGATCCATGTAATTGAAATTACCGATAAGGGTAAAGAAGTTAAAAAAGTTCAGGTGGGTATCCTCGAAAGAAAGGTCGAAGCCAGTAATATCACTATTCAGGCAATATACCAGAAAGCCAGTGCATTTGCAGGAAGTAACAACACAGGTGAAAAATTTTCAAGCTGCCTTGAAAAAAGAAAATATGTCGCCTAAAGTAGCCAATTACTTAAATGAACAAATGAAAGATGTTCCCGGCCTGGAAAATTCTCGTGATCTTATCAGGTGGACATTCGGTGCAGAATTAAATTCCCTTTCGGATATTAAACAATTTGGTAATAAGTTCGTGATTGCCAGGTTGAGCAAAATAAGGTCAAAGGGAATAGCACCTTTTGACCAAGTCCGGGAACAAGTATTATCTTCAGCAATGAAAGATAAAAAATCTGAAATGCTGGTCGAAAAAATTAATAAAGTAATGACTTCCTCAGGCAAAATTGAAACCTTGCTATTAAACTAAATACTCAGGTAATGAATGCAAATGATATTTCTTATAATTCATATGCTATCCCAAATGTTGGATTCGAACCAGCATTAATAGCTATTTCAGTCACCATTAAACCAAATACGTTGTCTTCGCCGATAATAGGTAACAATGGGGTATATGTTTTGTATGTAACATCAGTTAGCGAGCAGGAGCAATCGAATCCGCAAATGTTGAAAGGCCGATTGGCAAGCATGTATGCCAGCAGGGTCAATTACGAAGCAAATAACACGCTTAAAAAACTTGCAAATATAAAGGACGAAAGAATAAAATTCTATTAATTATTTGCGTCATTTTATTTGTAAGGTGTCTTCAAGAATTACCAGGATACATATCGATTGAACTAATTGTGGTACAATACTATAGTCATTATAAGGATAATTTTTTAATGACAATGGTAGTGAAGTCGAAATATAATAAATCTTTCAAAAACATTTATTTAGAGATACCTTAATGCTTTAAGCCACAACCGAAAGTCTAATAGAATTCAGCCCCCAGCATTGTTATGTCATCGAAAATAGCTTTATTGCCTGAAAGTATATGCTGGTCATCAATAATACTATCGATGCTTTCTTTAATATTCAATTTGTTTGAAATGTGTTGTTCGATAACATTAGTGCCAAACTCAACTTCTTTGTCGTCCATAAGCTCGACCAGTCCATCGGTGTAACAAAGGAGTTTCGTGGTTTCTTTAATTTTTAGTAACCCTTTTCTAATCACTGGAATTTCTTCCAACATTCCCATACCTACACATCCTTCTTTAAGGAACAAGAGGTTTTTTGAAACGGTTTCGTAGAATATAGGATGGTTATGGCCAGCATTAATGTATTCGAGTTCTTTTGTTGAATAGTTGTATTTGCCTACAAAAAGAGTAATAAATTTTTCACCGTTTGCACTATTCATAACCCTGTCGTTCAGTTTCTCAACTAAAGTTGCGAGGGGCATATCGCTATTAAACAAAGCCCTGAGGTTGGCTTGAAAATTAGACATTAATAGTGCAGCAGAAATTCCTTTACCCGATACATCGGCAATGCAAAAACCAATTTCATTTTCGCTCAGGTTGATTACATCGTAATAGTCGCCGCCAACATCGAAATGAGGATGGTAAAAAGCAGTAATCCAAATTTTATCGTTTTTGGGCAAATCAATATTTTTGGGAATAAGCATCGATTGCATGCGCGAAGCAAGTTCCAACTCTTTCTTCATAGCTATTTGCCTCAAACTCTCCTGGAAAAGCCTCATGTTCTCGATAGCAACGATAATAATATTTGAAAGGGTTTGGATAAAATGCAGGTGCTTAATCGTGGGACTGACACCTTCTCCTTCTTCTTCAATATCTCCAATAAGAACATAAGCAAGCGGTTGATTGTTATTAAAAACAGGGATTACAATATCGAATGATTCAGGCTTGAAGGGATAGATTTTGATGTAACAAAAGTAATCTCTGAATATTTCATCAAATCTTGTTCAACATTTATATTTATTGGGCTGTTCTCGTTAATCCCCGAACTCAAAAGACATTCCCAGGAGGTACTATTGAATTTGAAAATTACAACCTTACCGATATTTAAATCTTCCTTTAGAAGCTTTTCATATCGTTGCAAAAGTTCAGTTTGTGGAAGGTTTTCGTTAATGGCTTGTGTAATTGCCAGCAAGGCGTTCAGTTTGAACGTCGAAATTTTTAACCTTTCGGGAACATTTCCGCTGGGCATAAGTTATTAGAATTGAGTTCCAACCTTAAATAAAGATAAATTTACTACAATTTTATTACTTTGCAATACTAAAAATTTATTATGAAAATATAATTAAAAAGCCCTTCTGATGTTCCAGAGGGCTTATAAAATTAAAATATAATTTTGATTTTTTGACTCTTTTTAAATTAAGAATTTAGCAAACATTTAGGTTATTTAATCTTTAGATTGTCAGAATTTAAAAAATGAAAATCAATTTACGTACTATTATATTATTTTCGAAACGATAGAATATATTAAGCAATTTACCATTAGCATAATAGGCAGAAACTATTAATCTTAAATTTCAAATTGCTACTTTACACGTTCTACATAACTTTTATCGCGGGTGTCAATTTTAATTTTGTCATCCTGGTTGACAAATAATGGTACAAAAATTTTAGCACCTGTTTCAACTGTTGCCGGTTTTAGGGCAGTAGAGGAAGCTGTATCTCCCCGCAATCCAGGTTCGGTATAAGTTACCTTTAATGTTACAAATGGAGGTAGT
>CAVSGB010000357.1:0-6890 GCA_963726845.1 uncultured Bacteroidota bacterium
GTTTGTCCCCACAATTATTAATTTATCACTTTTCATGCCTAAGCCAAAATAATCTAATTTTTCATATTCAAATATGAAATATCGACATACAATTTGTATTTTGAATTGTTCAGCATACAACTAATCGTGCTAAATAATGTTTAGAACAAATATAGTATTTCCGAAAGAATTTAAGGTTAATAAGATTCAATAATAGTTGTGAAAGGACTTTTATTGACAGTTGCTAAGCAGTGAATAAATGCAAGTAAATTTGAGTTTAATTGAACGCAATATCCTATTATATAATAGGCGTTTTCACTTAAAGTTTTATATTAAAGCCTGCACTAAATTATAAATTAACTGGATAATTTTTCCTGTCATTTATCATTGTTACTTTTTGCTAGCGGAAGCGTCCGATTTATTCTAAAATTTGAACACATTTAATAAAAAACTGTTATTAAAATTGTTAGATAACCTAAATTAGGTTCTTATAAAAATAGTATAAAATGCATTAATAACAGAAATGACTGCTATACAACAAAAAATTGTTTTGCTGGTATTAAAAACAAAAAAAGGATATTCAAATATAATATAAAAATATTCTAAAATATTTTTATATTTGTTAGATAATCCCTAAAATAATTGTATAATGAAATTAAAAATTACTATTCTGTTGTTCGTAGCCGTTTCATTTGCGACTATAAGTTTAGCGCAATCAGATAAACAAACTACAAAATATCGAAGGAGTTCTATTTATACAATAATGCTCGATGATGCAGGACTTGTAAAGGCAGATACGATTAAAGATGCTTTTATGAAATCGCCTGTTCCTGATAAGTACAATGATCATAATTTAACTATCAGGTCATTCAATCCAAAAGACATTAAACTTACCGATGCAGAACGAAAATCGAAAGGCGATAATGCAGGTTCAAAGTTTGGTAAGACATTAATGAACAATACAAGTGGCGGCTTGGTAGATACTACGGATGTTAAAGATTTGCCATTGATAATTTCAAAGTTTCTTAATCAGAATAATATAGCCAGGGGCATGGTTGCCAAATGGTTCGACAGAAACGAAAAAGGAACATTTGATATGAACTTAATTGGAGATCGTGGCTCTTGGGATGCAACTGAAATGGCAGCCAATATAGCAAAAAAATCAGTAAGGGGAGTAGCTTCATTGGCCGATGCAGGTGAAGAGCTAATTGGAAATACTTTTGTTGTTGTTACACGTTTTAAATATGTGAATAAAGAAGAAGTTGCCAAAGCCACAAATAATGCATTATCCCTGGTAGGACGTTATGGGCCTTCAAAATTTCAGAAAGCTTCAAAAGTTGCCTCGGTTGGGACTACAGTAGCTGCTAAAGGCTATGTTGTGCAATCTACTTCCTACTTATATCAATTAATCTGGAACGATTCTGTCGCAGCTGTTTTTTACCAAAACTACTGGATTGATATAAAGAGCTTTGATCAGAAGAAAAAAGAAGGATTCGACACAACATCATTGTTTTCTTTAAAATTAATAGGTACTGAAAAAGCCTGGGCCGATGTTCAATCGACTATTTTTAGCAAACGAAGTGAAGCAGAATTGGTAAGGATAGCAACTGTAAATGCCATTGATGCAGTTATTGCTAAACTTCAAAAGAAATATGATGTTTTCAAAACCAAAACGCCTTTATATACTGTGAACCCCCTTACAGCAAAAATTGGACTTAAAGAAAGCTTAGAAAAAGGAGATAAGTTTGAGGTTTTGGAACAAGAACTTGATGAAAAAACAGGAAGGACTACGTATGTTCGCCAAGGCGTTATTAAGGTAGATGGTTCTCAAATCTGGGACAATCGATATATGGCAGCCGAATTAGCCGCTGACACTGCAAAAAATGAACAAGCTGCACCTAAGATCGACCGTACTTTGTTTAAAGGAGGCAATAAATATGAACAAGGTATGCTCATCAGACAATTACAATAAAATGAAACCTCCATGCTTGTAGAATTTAATTTTAAGGAGCAAGCACAAAAGGACATAAATAGTTCGAAGAACGAGAACATCTGCATGGAAGTTCGCCGGCAGATTTTTGTGCGAGACCGGCAACTAAAAAAAAATAGCGACTTGGTCAGTTACAACGTGCTATTATGTAACTATTTAAACAAATTATTTTATCATGAAACCTTCATGGTTGTACAAACTAAATTCAAAGGAGCAGCCACAAAAGGACATGAATATTGATAGTAAGATTCGACAGCAACACCATGAAGGTTCGCGACCGGCAAGTGTTCCGGCCTTGTGGGAGTGGAGCAACTAAAAATGTTTGCCCACCTACGCTGTTGCAAATAGTTGAATTTTAACATATTAACTTAAATATATTCCCATGAAGTGTTGTATTATATAAATTCACATAAATCAACAATCTTGCATAAACTGATGATAATGACTCCAAAGACTTTTGTTATCTGAAAAAATCGAAAATTACTTAACTTTAAATTAAAAATGAAATGAGAAACAAATTATTCACATTAAGTTTAGGCTTAATACTTTTAGCAGGACTATGGCAGTGTGCCACAAAAAAGGTAGCAACACGTAGCTATCGGTACGAAATTGAATGTGTTGGAACTGGTGTTCAGGGAACATACCTGATTAAAGTATGGACATACAGCCAGGATTCAAAAGTAGCTGTCGCGGAAGCAAAGAAAAACGCTGTACATGCAGTTATTTTTAAAGGATTTGCCGGTAGCGGACAGGGTTGTACTTCACAAAAACCTTTGGCTAGCGCTGATGCTGAAGAAAAAAACAAGGATTTTTTCC
This sequence comes from uncultured Bacteroidota bacterium, assembly GCA_963726845.1. GTDB lineage: Bacteria > Bacteroidota > Bacteroidia > Bacteroidales > DTGW01 > CAVSGB01. The sequence continues at coordinate 2,786 of CAVSGB010000357.1, forward strand.
AAAAATTCTTTTCAGATGGTGGCGATTTCAATAAATATGTTGCTGCTACGAACGATGGTGCAATTAATTCAGGCGATCGTTTAAAAGTTGGGGATGAATACAAAATCGGCATGGTAGTTTCAATTATGAAAGATCAGCTCCGCTCCGATCTCGAAAAAGCAGGTGTTGTAAAAGCATTAAATTCGGGATTTTAATCTCTTTATTCAATAAAATTTAATTCTTAAAACAATGAAAAAAATATTAATAGCGATTGCAATTGCATTCATTTCAGTTGGCATATTCGGGCAGGCTAAGAAACCAACATTGATGGTAGTTCCCAGCGATAACTGGTGTAAACAAAACGGATACATGCTCAAATTCGATAACCAGGGAACAACGGTTGAACTACCCGATTATAAAAAGGCTATCCAGGGAAGCAGCGATTTATTATTGGTTACTGCAAAAATAAGCGAACTAATGGCCGACCGTGGTTTTCCTTGTAAATTGCTTGAACAGGAATTAAAAAAATTATCTGATGAAAGCGCTGAAGATGCAATGCTCACAAGCAAAACAGGTAGCGGTGTTGCTGAAAGCCCGATTGATAAATTGAACAAAAGTGCCAAAGCCGATATTGTTATTCAGGTTACATGGACTGTAAATCAAACAGGGCCTAAAAAATCTGTGACTTATGTGCTTCAGGGAATTGACCCTTATACCGGTAAACAAATAGCTTCGGCTTCAGGGACAGGTGACCCGTCATTTGCTGCCGAATTACCGGTTTTATTGCAAGAAGCTGTATTGGCACATATGGATAATTACAACAGTCAACTTCAGGCCCATTTTGACGATATGTTTGCCAATGGCCGGGAAATAATTGTCCGTGTTAAGAAATTTGATTCATGGACTGACGATTTTGAAACCGAAAAAGGGGATAAAGAAATCGGGGCCTTAATTGAAGACTGGATGGCCAAAAATACTGTGCAAGGCCGCTTCAATACTTCTAGTTCTACTGCAAATATGATGCTTTTCGAACAAGTCCGTATCCCCCTTTTCGATGCCAATGGCAAAGCGCTTGATGCCCGTGGTTTTTGCAAAGGTTTACAAACTTATATAAAGGGAGAACCCATTAGTCAGGTAAGCAAACTTATGATGAAAGGTTTGGGACAGGCAACCATTGTTGTAGGTGAAAAATAAAATTTGAACCTTTGAAACACTCATGTTACTGTAAAGATATGAGTGTTTCATTATGCCCCTAAAATTTAATTATTTAATAATGAAACTTACATAGTTGTATAAACTAAATTCAAAGGAGCAACCACAAAAGGACATTAACTAAGCGAAGCGATTTCATGAACATAGTGAATAATATTGATAGTAAGATTCAACAGCAAGGCTATGAAGGTTTTTCGCCTAATGGCTCAAGAAAACGCTTCGCTAAGTTCTCGACCGGCAAGTGTTCCGGCCTTGTGGGAGTGGAGCAACTAAAAATGTTTGCCTACCTACGGTGTTGCAAATAGTTTATTTTTAACTCGTTAACCTAAATATATTCGAATGAAGAAAATTATACTTTTAATAATAACCTTAGCTGTAAATATTGAAATTTACAGCCAGAATAATGAAGGGAAAGCCGATGATTATTCACGAATTGCCCTTAATACCTATGTTCCCACTATTACTGGGATGCCGGAAGCATCAAAAAATATGCTGAAAAATAAAATCGACCAGGTAGCTACGCTATCGGGTCGTGGCGGGAATGCTATAAATCCAAGATTTGTGATTACTGCCAATATTACTGTTTTAACCAAAGATATAACAGAAACAGCACCACCCATGACAGCATTAACCATAGAAGTAACTTTTTTTGTTGGCGATGCACAAACCATGACAAAATATTCCAGTGCATCTATTCAGGCAAAAGGTGTGGGGACCAATGAAACCAAAGCTTATATCGAAGCAATTAAAACTATTAAAACAACTGCCCCGGAGCTGAAAATAATGGTTGAAACCGGGAAAAAGAAAATTGTTGAATATTATAATTCACAATGCGATTTTATCCTGAAAAAAGCCGAAGCGTTGGCCAACCAGACAAAATACGGTGAGGCTATTTTTACCCTTACGCAAATTCCTGACGTTTGCAAAGAATGTTATGCAAAAGCCATGGATGCTACCGGACCTGTTTATAAAAAATTTGCCGACCAAAACTGCCTGGAAAAATTATCTGCTGCCAAAGCAGCATGGGCTGGTGGACAAAATGCTGACGGTGCTGCAAAAGCAGCTGGATTCCTTAAGGGTATTGATCCCCAGGCTGCATGTATGCCTGATGTTCAATCTTTAATAAGCGAAATTAGTACAAGAATTAAAGAATTGGACAAGCGTGATTGGGATTTCAAAATGAAGCAATTTGACTCATCTGTTGATATTCAAAAACAGCAAATCGAAGAGGCCCGACAGGTTGGTGTAGCTTTTGGTGAAAACCAGCAGGAAGGAGAAAGATTTAATCTCGATTCCTGGTTTAAGTAAAAAATCATAACTTTTCCCCTATAAAGCTATTCCGGCCATTGCTTAGGGATAGCTTTATATTTATAAACTGAAAATAAATTCAAAAATATTGATGATGAAGATAAAAAAAATTCTTCACGTTCTAATGGCAATTTTTGTTTATGCAAGTTGCTTTGCCCAAGAAGGAAATTACAGTTCCCTGTACTGAAAACGGGAAATCTGATGCGCATTATTTCAGGGCAAGCAGTTCTGCTAAAAGTAAAGATTTGTCCATGTCGAAAGACCGTTCCTTGCTATCTACCAAACAATTATTGGCGTCTTTAATTGGTTCGACCATGAAGTCTGTAACTGATAATTACACTTCGCAATTCAACCAGTCGAAAATAGCAACCGTAAAATCATCTTTCGAAAATTTGACTAACGAAACAGTAAACCAACAATTAAGGTTCGTTTCTATTACCTGTCAAAAAACTGATAAACCCAAAGACGGCATGTACGAAACATATACTGCAATTGAAGTTCCTAAAGATGATTTCTTCAAGACGTTCACAAGCAAGGTTTCGTCCGATAGCAAATTGAAAATCTATTTTGATGAAAGTAAATTCCGCGAAATATTTGATAAGGAAAATAATAAATAGGATTTCGACATTAAGCTTTAGGCGGAAATATGCGTGATCATAATAAACTCAGGGCATTTGAAAGTCAGGTTGAATACCTTCGGTTTCTTGTTATAGCTTTTGGATTATTAAAAGAATTACATTTCAATTCACATAAGTCAACCGACTGGGTTGTATTTGTGAAAAAGAAATAAACGAATGTAAATTAAAATTAATTGAAACTGAGAAAGTGCCTGGAGCATTGATTCGAACTTTACGAAAAAGCTAAAAGCCTTCATCCTAATGATTTACGTAACAATAATGACAAAAATTAAATACTATGAAATTTAAACTTATTATCAGTTGCTTACTTCTTGCCATCTTAGCCGGAAATTCATTTGGTCAAAAAACCAAAGTATTAGATAAAAACAAGAAACGTCCGGACTGGGTAAATGGAATTGTCAAAGATTATATCATTGCAGTTGGATCGGGCGAAAATATTGAAGCTGCACAGGATAAAGCGCTTTTGAGAGTAAAGGAAAATATTATTACTTCTATTGCAGAAAATATTCAAACCAGCAGCAATATTTATCAAAGTGAAAAAACAGCCAATGGCGTTACATCTATTATTGATAATTACAGAGTTTTTCCACCCAAACCAAATCAGCCGATATTTCTTACCTGAAAGGAATCTCACTCAGCCAGGTAGAGGATTTTTACTGGGAAAAAGTGAGTGAAGACGGGGTTATTAAATTTTATTATCATTTAAAATATCCATTCAGTGAAATGAAGCTTCGCGAACTGGTTGAACAATTTGAAAAAGCGGATCGGGAACTTACCGATATGTTAAATAATATTGTTGACAACATTGGTGGACTGACCACTGTAGAAAGCATAAATGGATCACTTGGCAGTTTGCAGAAACTTGAAAAATCATTTCTCGATCAACAAAAAGACAAAGCTTCGCTTGGTATTACAAAGTTGAATGAAATGTTGAAATCAATTTTAATTTACACAATTCAGCAATACAT
>CAVSGB010000358.1:0-7092 GCA_963726845.1 uncultured Bacteroidota bacterium
TCATATTGACTCAATAAGTCTTTCCTGTTATCCTTTGGTTGAAATGATGCCCATAACATCATTCTTGTTGGAATAGTATGGCCACCAACCCCAGGCCATCTTCACTTTTTCAGAGATGATGCATTTACTTGTTTTAAGAGTAGCTGATCTAATTTACTGATATTTAGAAAATTAACTCAATCTCGTTTGAGGACTTCTTCAACCGTTCTAATATGCGATTCTTCTTCTTTAGGTAGTTCGATAAATCGTTCCGGATAGAATAATCTGTTATCATGCCTACAATTTGCTGATGTAGTTTTAAAGCCAGTTTCTCTTTTTCAAGCTGCCCGTCAAATATCTTTTTTAAGTCCATCTCGACTGGAAAAGCGCCGAATGACCAGTGCGGAGTACCGCCTAGCCTGGTAATAGCCTTGGCTACCGTATTTGCATGCCCGATGGAAGCAGTTCCTCGGTCCGCTTGTTTGGGCCGCCGACAAGGGCGCGCTCCACGCCGCGATGCTGGTAGCCGAGCGAAATTTCCAGGTGAAAAACATATTCGCCGTGGCATTGAAAACGGAAATGCCCCGGCTCGATGATGCCGGCATGAACCGGGCCGACGGCGACTTCGTGAATTTCATCTGCATAATCAAATTTCTATTGTTATTGTTCTTGGTACACGACGTATTGCTATTAGTGTTTTGGCAGTTTTTAGAGATGCCCTTAAGACAATAAATTTATTTAAAATGGCAAATAAATCAGTTCAATTCCTGTTCCTTTTAAAGGGTCTAAATTACGAGAATATCGTCTGGTGAGATCGTTATCCCAGTGTTCATGAACGCCCAAACTATTAACCTGTTTACCATTTTGAATATATTTTGTACCTGAAGGAGGGTTATTAGCCTGCGCCATTTCCAATAAATAATCATCGGCATTGTTGCGAATAAGAATTCGGGAATGCCCTGTACTATCAACATTATTTTTTGTTTGCGAATTATATATATCAAGCCCAACACAATCGATGGCTACTCCGTCCAATGATGCTAAAATGGTAGCTGGCCAACTGGTATTGTTGTATGGTTCAACGACATTATTAAATGGAGGATTAGGAAAATGCACTGGATAGGTTCTCCACTTCCTTCCACAATACAATCCATCCAGTACAAATAGAATTGTTTTTGCCCCAAGATTAGGAGAAGCTGCCAAATCTACCATCGGTGAATAGGCATTTTTAACTGCTTCCTGATTGGTGTTAATGCCGGCATGCAATTCCCAGGTTCCCTGAATTGATCCAAAATGATTTTTACCGCACATTGAAATCCCCGTTTGGCCTTCATCACCATCTTCCATAGTATTGTATGGATAAGAATGTCCTTTAAGCAAAGCCATATTAATGATATATGTGGCATCGTAAATTTGTTTGGGTATAAAACAGGCTTTATCATATTTCCCTTTAGAATACGTAATCCCTTCAATCCAAATAGGCCCTTCAAGTCCATGATAATCGCCATAGGCCGGGTTCCTGGGCTGACCTTCTTTAGGCTCTTCAACCTGGACAAAACGAACGTCTTTAAATTCTTTCCATACTTTAATTAGAAGATATGGTGGAATAAAACGTCTGACATCGTAAACTATTATATCTTTAGGTGAAACATGGGCTTTGTAAATTAATTGTCTGATCATAGCCAAAATTAATTGTGGGGATTCATCGCTATAGTTATCCATTTTGTTCGGGCCTTCACTGTTGTTAAAATTTGGTTTTATTGCAATTATTTCGCCTTCTTTATATCCTCTTTCCAGTATACCTCTGCTTGTCGCATTATAATATTTAAATATGGCTGTCCAGGCACTATCCTGATTTTCCTTTCCGGTTAATTTGGTCAATGTGAAAATAAGCATCGCTTCTACTCTTTGCTGGTTTGTATTTTCATCAAGCCAAAATTGATCAGTATTCAATTTCCAATTTCCTTTCCATTTTGTTGCTTTTGGATCATCTTAAACCACCCTGCCAGGCATGATTCCTTTTGCAATCCCTTTGGGGTCATTTGATTTTGCAGGAACAAAATTATATTCAGTAATTGCATTTTTTGGAATGGCATTGCTATTTGTACTAAAAAAAGCCATTGTCCAGATTAAAAAACCTGAAATCATTATAACAGCCATTATTGATATCATCCACAGCCTATTTGGGAGAGATATTTTTATTTTTTTTATCACAGGTTTTATAGCAAACAATCCAATTAGCCATATAATAAAACCGGAAGCTACCGGAATGGCTGCCCGCTGACAAGGATAGGAAGCCCGCTTTGGTTTTGGGATTACTCTAATTAAAAACCACAGGACAGAAGCTATTCCAATTCCTATGATTAAAAGTCTTTGCCAAGAATTTCGGTTTAGTTTAAGAAACTTCATTATAAAAGATCAAATTATTCGTGATTTAATATTCATTTTTATCCAAATTATTTTATAATTGTAATGATGAGTTGCTAAATTATTGTAATTATTTTGAATTATATTCCATTTTTAGTTTTTTACCTTTGAAGTTCTCCATTATCAGGATTACCTGGCTCATCGAGAAGTTGAATATATGTATTCGGCTGAAATCGGGATTTTCCCATGATGACAAAGCCCAAACCACTTTTTTATCTGGCGTTACTTCGAATACCTGCACTGTACCTTTCCATTCTTCTGGTTTAGGGTTTCCTGCACACCAATTGCTAATAACTGTGTTTCCGTTAGCAAGCCGGTTGGCCGTTTGGTTATTATATAATGTGAATGGAACATCGGCTTGGGTTAATTCCCAAACCGTTTCGCCTTTCATATTCACTTCGCGCGTATATTTTGACCAATCGCCTGATATAAGTGTATTGCCATTGTGCAACCGAATGGCCGACCAGGGCGACTTTGCATTTACCGACCATATTTCTTTGCCATCCAGCGTATATTCCACCACTTTATTTTCAGATAACAGTGGGAACCATGATTGTTCCATTTTGTGTTATCCGTACATGGCGATATTGTCCGTGTGTGCCGGTTGTGGTAGTTGGAATTAATATTTCTTTCAAAATTTTATTCGTTGCGGTGTTAATTATCAAAACCTTGGCCGGATTGGCATTCAATACCATCAGCACGCTGTCTTTCCCAATGGACTGGCACGAATGTGTCTCTGAACCTTCGGGACAGATATACTGCCAGATAATATTTTTTTCAGGAGTAATAATTCCTGCACCCGACATGCAGGCATACACAATGTTGCCGTTTGAAAGCAGTGTGGCATCGTCAAACTCCTGAACACCGCCAGAAGCAATGCGCTGGGGAATTGAATAATGCCAAACAACTTTTCCATCGCGTAAAAGGAACATGGATTGTGCTTCGGGATGACGGAAATCCCATTCGCCAACATATAAAAAAGGGTGCTGTTTTAAGCCATTCCCTGGAAATTTGTAATCATTATTTTCCGTTTGAGCTCCACAAAAGCTATATACGAAAAATAATATTACTGAAAGGGTTGATTTGTTTTTCATTTTTTTCATTTTTTCTCAGTTTTCAATATTAATGAAAATTACCATCATCGCAATAACCAGCATCCAAATTTAAAAGCTGGATGCTCGACATTGTTTTTAAAAAAGTGGTATCGTTATAAACCCAAACTACTTTTTTATCATGGGTAATTTCGAATGCGTGCGGGGCTTTTCCGAATTGGTTATGCCCCAGCCAGTTTGTCAAAAGTAAATTTCCATTCGAAAGATATTGCATTCCGGCCATAAATTTAAGTTCAATTCCCGGAAGTTCGTTTTTTAATACTTGCCAAACAATGTTTCCGCTTTTATCTGTTTCAACAATCCGGGGATCACCATTATGATCGGAACATGAAATTATTGTATTGCCGTTGGACAAACGAATTACAGAGTGTGGGCCACCTGTAATGGGTATTTCCAAAACCAGCTTGCCCAGTGAATCGTATTCACAAACTTTATCGAGGCCATAGTGGGCAACAAGGTAATGTCCATTTTCAAGTTTACGGGCATTGCGCATATACGCGTGTCCGCCATCAGCATTGTCGGGCAAGAGTTTTATTTCTTTTACAATTTTGCCATCAGGGTTTACTTCCAGCAAGCGTCCTGAATTACATTCGCCGATAAATGTATTGCCATTCGAAAGCCGCTGACAAGCGTAAATTTCGCTTTTCGATTCGTACTTGAAAATCATTTTTTTGTCGCGCGTAACTTCTTTAACGCCATTGCCCGTATTGAACAAAATATTCCCATTGGCCAAAGCCCAAATATCGTTGCAACGCTCTGCCGGATATTGCCACAATAATTTTCCGTCTGTCGGACAAAATACACACCAGTCCTTGTGTATAATCAGCGCATAGAAATGTATGCCTGGGTTTTTTTGATAGATTTGTTTGTGCATTTAAATTCAAGAAAGAAATGAACGTCAAAAATATGAACAAGCTAAAATTGTATTTTATTGTTCTCATTTTATTACTTTAATGCCAAAAAGTAAATGGTTTATTTTATTTTTTCAATCCTGGCAGCCCAACCGCCACCTGGCGCAAGCTGAACATTCAAATTATCACCTGACGAAATTTTTATTATTTCTTTTTTATAATCGGTTGCGTCGCGGTCGGCATTGATGCCATCTTTAAAAACAGTTGCCTGATAATTGCCTTCGCCAAGGAATGAAAAGTTGAGCGCTAAATCCCTTGCAGTCCAATTACTCAAAGCGCCAACATACCAGGTTTCTCCTTTTTTGCGGGCAACCGCAGCATATTCACCAACTTTTCCATCCAGTGCAACAGTTTCTTCAAATGTTGTGGGAACGCTGGTAATAAAATCGGTACACTCCTGTTCCTTCATATAAATTGTAGGGTTATCTGCCAGCATTTGAAGTGGTGCCTCAAATACAACATACATGGCCAATTGGCAGCAACGTGTTCCCTGGCTCATTGGGTTCGAGCCTATCGGCCTAAAGTTTGACTTGTTCGCATTTCGCATGGCACCAGGCGTATAATCCATCGAACCGGCCATCATACGAATATACGGAATGCTGGCGATATATCGCGGCTGGTCTTCAACAGCCCATTTGTAATTTTCCAATCCTTTCACACCTTCATAACCAACAACATTTGGATACGTCCGTTGTAATCCTGTAGGCTTGAATATGCCGTGATAATCAACCATCAAATGGTTTTCGGCAGCTTTTTTAGCAATTTCATAGGTTGAAGCAACGGCTATCTGGTCATCGCGATCGAAGAAATCAATTTTAAAACCTTTCACGCCCATTTTGGAATATAAAGGGAAAACCTGATTCATTTGTTGCGAAACTGCGAACCATGTAGCCCAAAGGATTACACCAACGCTTTTTTCTTTTCCATAATCAATAATTTCCTGAATATTCACTTTAGGAAATACTTTTGTAAGATCGTGTACATCAGACCATCCTTCATCCATAATGATATATGGAATTTTGTTTGATGAGGCGAAATCAATATAATACTTATATGTTTGAGTGTTATAACCTGCTTTAAAATCAACATGCGAAATATTCCAATCGTTCCACCAGTCCCACGAAACCTGGCCAGGCTTAATCCATGAAATATCAGTTAACCTTGAAGGGGAAGCCAACTTCTGTACCATATCCACATTTAATAATTCCTTGTCCTGATTGCTTATAACAATTGCCCGCCAGGGAAAATTTTTTGTGCCATTTGTTTTAGCAATATAATCAGCCCTTTTTGTCGGAACATAATTCATTTTCTCCCATCCGCCTAACTGGGCTTCCAAAGGATAGGGCGCATAAACGCCCACAAATCCTTTGCGGGTTTGGTTTATGTTCAGGTACATTCCGGGATAATCTTCCAGGTCGGCTTCCAAAATAACTACTTTTTTGCTATTGCCAACATCTACTAATAAAGGCAGGAATGCCAGGGAATCACTGGCAAATTTTGATATATTAATTTCTTTATATAACGCTTCAAAAGAAGAATTAAAAATTTTACCATCCCTATAATCCCACATATACGGGATAAAGGCTTTATAATCATCAATAAGATTGAAATTGGCTTCTTCATTTTTTATAATAATTTCACCTTTCATCTTTGTAAAAAACCGATATGCAACACCATCATTATATACCCTGAAGATTACGCCAAAATCGTTTTTGAAATTTACGGTAAGTTGGTTATAATCGTCTGCAATGCTCGATTTTTTATAGTTTATAGCAGCAATGACGTTATGAATTTTTTCGATATTGGACGATTTAACTTTCGCGTTATCCCCTAAAATATCGCCTCCATCTAAATGCAAAGAAATTGCCGACGGCGCTATTATTTGCTGCCCGGTATGCTGAACAGACCATTGGAGTTTTGCACCTACTTCAACTTTCAAAGTAATATTGCCATCCAGCGATTTAATCTCAAAATCTTTGTTTTTTTGTGCTGCAAATATTGTTGAACCCATTAAAAATACAGCGATTAATCCGATTAAATTATTTTTCATTTTAAACTTCTTGAATAAAGTAAACATTAGTTATTCTGCAACCTTAAATCAAAATCCTATTTTTGAATTATAGAAATTTTTTTGGTAATTCGGTTGCCGGAATATTCAATATTTAAAATGTAGATTCCGCTGGCCAAGCTTCCTGTGTTAATAATAAGGATTTGTTCTCCCTGATTGGCTAAATATTGATTTTTCTCAATTTTCACTATACCATTTAAGTCAATTATTTTTATGGTTACCGGTGTTTGGGCATTTGTAAGAATTGAAATATTTAATAACCCTTCACTTGGATTTGGATATATATAAACTTCTTTATTGATAATTTCTTTATTATTAATACCAGTAGCAGTGTTAATTGTAATATTTGCGCTATTTGATTTTATGGTATCTACCTGGGCAATTACCTGAGCAGTGCCTTCACTTGTTGCAACATAAGTAACGGAAGCGCTTGTAGCATTTACTAATTTGCCAGCGCCACTGACTATTGACCATTCAACGGTATAGGTTGTATCAGTAATTAACAGGCTGTGCTGATCCTGAAACTTTACATAAAAGCGGACACTATCACCTACATTAGCAATACGTAACTGAACGAAATAGAGGTAATAATAGC
>CAVSGB010000359.1:0-3023 GCA_963726845.1 uncultured Bacteroidota bacterium
AGGGAATTACCAACATATTATAAGCAAACTTCATTAGATATATTTTAATATGAAAGAAAATAAAATATCAAAATCTGATTTTAAAAAAGATATTAAAAGTAAAAAAGGGTTATTAAATCCTTTAAAAAATATCTTAAAAAAAGATTCTGACAAAAATAAATCTTAAAGCCTTACTATCTCTTTATTATAATTAAATTTTTATAACAATTGGGTTACACAAATATATCATTCCCTTAATTAAATATAATTAAAAAAGTATTAAATGTCAAATTTTAATTTTGAACAAGAAAAGGCTATTAATGCCGTACTTTTCATATTAAAAGAATTGGGAGAAACGGATTTTCATAAAATATTTAAAATTCTATATTTCGCTGACCAGAAACACTTAGTTGATTTTGGAAGGCCAATTATCGGTGATTCATATATTAAAATGCAAAATGGCCCTGTACCATCTGCAATTTATGATATGTTAAAAGAGGCAAAAGCAACCAATAGCAATTCAATATATTTTAATGTTAATAGGCATTTTGTTAATTCTGACAAAGAACCTAATCTTGACTTTCTTTCTGAATCGGATATAGAGTGTATTAAATTATCAATTTTTGAAAATAAGGATTTATCATTCAACGCTCTTAAAAACAAATCTCACGACGAGGCTTATAATCAATCTACTCACTCAATTTCGGAAATTAAGATTGCTAAAGCTGGTGGGGCTAATGATGAAATGCTAAAGTATATTTATTCAAATTCGGAAAACCAAGGTTGTTTTTTATGAGCCTTGGTGATAAATTCCCGCAAAAATTTAAAGAAGAATATGCGGAAAGAAATATTAAACCCGGAGCTGTTTTAAGATGTCATGTATTTGACACTAATCCACCAAAGATTAAACGATTTGTAATAATTGCAATAGATGAAACAAAATGTTTATTAGGAACTCTTTATATAAATTCTGAAATTAACCCAAATTTATTTAAGTCTGATTATTTAAAGTCTCTTCATGTGCCAATAGATTCCAATGGACGTGAATATATTGATGATGATTCTTACATTGATTGTACACAAATTTATATAAAAGATTTAAATACTATAAATGAATTACTTACAAATGAACCAGAATCATTATTAGGTGAAATTTCTAATACGGATTTTAATATTGTTATAAAAAACTTAATACGAACTACAACTATTCCGAAAAACACCAAAACTAAATTTGGCTTGATTAAATAGTAATTATTGAATTTTTTCTTCAACTTTCATTTCCTCAACAATCTTCACTGTCTCCACGCTTACAGTGCAAACTCGCTTTAACAAGTCAATAACCTGGGTTTTGTAGTCGGAAAAGCGATATGTATTGAATTTTTCGGCAATAGTGGGATCAGTGGGTTTCTTTTCTTTGTATTGGTCAAGAATCCACTCTAAGGCGGAACGGTTGCCAAGTTTGTATTCCCATGCCTCTTTTGGTATCCCGGTTAAAGATGTGGCCTCGTCTAAAATTATTGTTCCGGTTTCTTTGTCGGCTTTAAGTTTGGGCTTGGGGTTTTCAATGTCTGTGGCAGTATTTTCTTTTAATTTGAAAGGCTTTACGGTTTCGTAATTGATATGTAAATCCATTAATACCTTGCCCCACGCCGACCATTTATGAAAATCGGCATATAATGGTATGCGTGGAAAATCACGCTTTAAATTGAGTTCGTATTTTTTGCGATATTCAGGGTTATGCAATACTGCATAAACGTAATGGAAAATATTTTCTTTGGTAATTGTAAATGATCCGTCATTAAGTATAAACAATTTCTTTACATAATCATTTTCAAACTTTTTCTTTTTATCTAATTCATAATGTTCACGGAATTGTTGCAAACCCCAATCAGTTATATTATCAAGGCGGTTTCCTGATTTGTCGTACCGATATAGGGGAAGGCATTTTGTTCCCCCTGCTGCTGGGCTTAAACTATTTAAATCAGTTAAACAATCAAATGATAATACGGTAAAAGGCTTAGGGGAATCATTGCCCATTAGCCCTAATACCTTATTTTCAAGATGGGGATTATTAGTTGGAAAAATATAATCTTGTTGATACAGCCTATGGGTAAAGACTTTCTCATAATAAGTAAATGACTTGTAAAATGGACGATACAAAGCCTTTCTCACTGATTTAGTTTCAAAAATTAGCTTTGTGCCTTTAACTAAATGTTCTTCTAATTCAGATGTCCATTTAATTTCTCTATTAACAAAATCAATTATTTTTAAAGTTTTATCCGATTCTTTCCATCTTTTTTGCTCAGAATTATAAATATTATAGAAGTATTGAATTTTTTTGATTAAACTTTCTTCTTTTAAATCATATGCCCAATCATCACGATTTGTAACAACGCCCAAAGAGAATAATTCAAAAATTGATTCCAAATTTTTTCCCGCCTTTACTTCTTTTGAACAAACTGGCAATAGTTCTTCCCAATCGTTATCCTCACCAAGATTAATCCAGTTATTGTTTTTATCGGTTATAATGTTTTCAAAAGGAATCTCTTTTAACGAGTTTGAAGCAATCCATTGAAGTTTTTCTTCTTTACGCCAAAAATCATCTAATGCAATATATTTTATTTGGCATTCCGGGTTTTCCCGCTTTGTTTTTTTTATTAAAAACATAATTGCAACACCGGTTTGAATGCCAAAAACATTATGGGTTGTACCTGCTATTTCGGGGTTTGCCCTTACATCGCTTTTGGTATCTATAATATAAGCATAATCAAAATCCTTTTGAATACAATATCGGAAACCATCGAATGTACGGCTCTCAATAAATGAGCGGTTGGTTATAAATGCGATAATGCCGTTGTCGTTTATCCTATCCATTGCCCAACGGTAAAAACGTGCGTACATATCGTACACTTTGGTCTTCTGGGCTGTGCTATATTTGATAAATGTATCCTTTATCCGCCCGTCAATACCTCCTGTTTTTTTTGTGTAATTTTGATAATACTCCCGGTTTTTATTATTGTCATTTTCGTTCATTTGGTTGGCAT
>CAVSGB010000360.1:0-6256 GCA_963726845.1 uncultured Bacteroidota bacterium
ACATTTTTTTGCCGCACACCAACACATACGTATTGCTCTTGAACTTCATAATTGAATACCTTAACTAAACGACATTGGAAAATAATTTACAAATATTATCTCTTTAAATCAAATTTAAAAATGATAGAATCTCAAAGATTTTAGAGATTATTTTCAAGAAGCAGGAATACCAATGCATATAGTTTTGGGCTTTATCAAAAGATAACCAAAACTTGAAAATAAAAATATTTGCAGGCTTTTTTATTCTGACTTGCCAATTACAAGTTACACTGGAGGACTCTCAATCACCAGTCAGGCCAGGAAACAATTTTGTCGCCAGGGACATGTTTGAGCCTTTATGGCATTCGTTCAGTCAATCTAATTTACCCGAATGGTTTCGAAATCCTAAGTTTTGTTTTTGGGTACAAAGTATGCCACAATGTCGGTCTGGGCAAGGTGACTGCGATACCAAGTATATTTTATAATCAGGATATAAAATGGAATAAAAATTAGGTTTTAATTATGTTTTTTACTAACTAAAATTTTAAATATGAAACTAGCACAAGTATTGAAAAAAAATGTCCGACATTTTAAGAAAAAAATGTTCATGGGACTGCTTATATTATTTGCCATGAATGTCATTTATGCACAGGAACGTATGGTGCAAGGATTAATAACAGATGAGGCTAAAGTACCTATTCCAGGCGCAAATGTTGTAATTAAAGGATCAACAACAGGAATCTTATCAGATGCACAGGGTAAATTTTCATTAAAAGTTCCATCGGCCAATACAATTTTCGTGATTTCTTTTATGGGTTACGAAACTCAGGAAATCCTAATAGGAGCGCAGACATCCGTGGAAATTCAATTAAAGGAAAAAACAACAGAGCTTGAAAAAGTCGTTGTAATTGGCTATGGTGTGCAGAAAAAAAGCGACCTTACCGGCGCTGTGGCCTCCGTGTCTAGTGGAGAGTTAGCTAAAACGCCAGGTTCAGGAGTTATTCAGGACTTACAAGGTAAAGCAGCAGGTGTGCAGATTTTTAATAACTCGGGTATGCCTGGCGCAAGTATCCAAGTGCGTGTGAGAGGTGTTAATACAATTACCAGGAAGGATGATTATAGTGATGTGCCGGGTCCAATTTATGTTATTGACGGAGTTCCGGGTGGTGATATAAATACTATTAACCCAAATGACATTGAGCATATTGAGGTGTTAAAAGATGCGTCATCACAGGCAATATATGGCTCATCTGGGGGCAATGGCGTTGTTTTGATCACAACAAAGCAGGGTTCGAAAAACCAAAAGGCTAAAATAGATTTCACTATGTACCAAGGTATCCAATCAAATGATATAAGGGTTAAAATGTGCGACACAAGAGATTTTATAAAAATATATAATTCTCTTGATGCTACATCAACCCATCGTATTACAGCCAATCCTGATACTTTACCAAATACAAACTGGTGGAATGCAATCTCGCACAGCGCTGTTAAAGAAGAATATAACCTTAATATTACATCGGGTACCAGCAATTCTACATCTCTTTTTAGTTTGGGATATTTAAACCAGAATGGGATTGTAGATAAAACCGATTACTCTCGTTTTAACATAAGGGTAAATACAACTTATGATATTGGTAAACATATAAAAATTGGAGAAAATGTTAATCTTAGTGCTACCCGTAATCGTGGACAATATGATAATTCTTCCTGGGGTTCTGCTGTAGCGGGAGCTCTCAATCAAAGCCCGATCAGCTATATTCGCGACACTTCTTCTACTTTAACACCTCAGCAAATACATAATAAAAATTTAGGCTGGGGTGGTTGGGCGCAGCCATTGTTTTCCACAGGTTCTGGCAACCCGGTAGCAGGAATTTATTACACGAACAACCAAAATGGGTCTTATAGGGGGGCTGGTAACCTTTTTGCCAAAGTTGAAATATTAAAAGGGTTTACTTACAACCAAATCTTTGGCTTTAATATGAATTTTGACGAAAATGATAATTTCCAGCCATACTATTTTATTAATGGAACGCAGGAAAATATAGATCCCCAGGTATCCAGGAGCTTAAACCAAAACTGGGTGTGGAACTGGCAGCATGTGCTCGATTACAAAACAACCTTGTTAAACGATCATAATATTGACCTGACGGCTGGTTTTGAATCACAAGGATCACTTTACAAAACGCTTAGCGGGCAGGCCGATTCGTTACTTCACGGTGGGGCTACCCCTGAATACCAAATGATTGATGCTACACTGAGAAAAAACGGTTCTGCTCTTTATAAGGCAGGCGGATCAAATACCCTTGGCGCCAGTTATGGATATTTTGGCCGGGTTAATTACGAATTTAAAAATTTATTCCTGTTCCAATTTTCATATCGTTATGACGGTTCTTCCAATTTTGGGGCCGACCACAGGTTTGGAAGTTTCCCGGCTTTTTCTACTGGGTTTAAGTTTACTGAACTTGAGGTTGTGAAAGATAACCTTACTTTCTTAAACTTCGGAAAAGTCAGGTTTGGTTGGGGAGAAACAGGAAACCAAGCTATTCCTTCAAATAAATTTTTGTCGCTGGTATCTTTAAACTCTCAATATGGATATCCATTTGGTGGAACCAGAACAATTGGCGGTGTTGCATTGGCCCCGGGAAACCCCGAATTACACTGGGAAGCTATAACAACCTATAACTATGGGCTCGATTTGACCTTTTTAGATAATAAATTATCGGTAACAGCCGATTATTTCGATAAAGACAATACTGGCATGTTGCAGAATGTATCTTTGCCATTAGTTGAAGGCCGTTATGGGTTTGGCACCAATGGTGTATATACCGAAAACAGTGGCGGAATATCAAACAAGGGTTTGGAATTGTCAGTAGGGTACAAAAATCAGGTTGGTGATTTGAAATATTCGGTAAATTGCAATTTTACCAAAATCGTCAGCAAGCTTCACAACTTGATTGATACTACAACACTACCGTTGCAATCATCAACACCAACATCAATCGTACGAAATGGAGATGCTCCTGGCGCATTCTGGGGATATCAAACAAATGGACTATATATGGCTAGCGATACAGGTAGTATTTATGACCCGGTAACCAAAAAAACAAAATATGGCCTTGTGGTTAACCAACCTTACTCTACTAATAGTAAGGGAGAAAAGATATTAATGATGCCCAATGCCAAACCAGGCGACGTTAGGTTTGTTGACCGCAATGGTGATGGTATTTTAGATGATAAAGATAAAACAGTAATTGGCAACCCAAACCCCAAATTCACCTATGGTTTAGCAATAAACCTGGAATTCAAGGGGTTTGATATGAACTGTTTCTTCCAGGGCAGTTATGGTAACAAAATTTTTAATTCAATAAAGCAAAGTTGGTATAACCCATCTGGCGGCGGAAACTGGATAGAAGGTGCCCTTAATGCCTATCGTGCCCCGGTTTATAAAAATGGGGCTTTGGTTGATCCCGGAAATACTAATACAAACCAGTTCAGGCTCGCCGGAGTCGATAACTACAGGATTAGCGATTGGTATGTTGAGGATGGCTCTTATTTAAGATTAAAATCAATGCAAATTGGCTATACAATTCCTGATAATTTCACAAAGAAACTTGGAATTGAACGATTTAGGGTTTATGTTGGCGGGATGAACCTTTTCACATTGACAAAATATACCGGTTTAGATCCTGAAATTGGAAGTGGCGACCCAACCCAGTTTGGTATCGATTACGGTGTGTACCCCCAGGCTAAAATGTACAATGTTGGCATAAATATATCATTCTAAATAATAATTGATTATAAAATTTTACAAATATGAAAACGTTTAAAAAAATTATATTTATAACATTTGCTGTTACCAGCTTGTTGTATGGAGGGTGTTCAAAAGAATTCCTTGATATTAAACCTGCTGGAACGACAGAAACCGAAAGTAGCTTCTTTACCGATACCACTAATGTTGATGCTATGGTGACAGGTGTATATAATGCATTTCAGTATAAAGATAATTGCGATGTGTTCGATTATTTCAGGTGGTGGATGGGAAGTGTTCCATCAGATGAAGCTGAGTGTGGTGGTGATAACCCTACAGCTTGGCCGAAGGCTATTCCTATGATAATTTTACTTTTTCGGCTGAAGCTCAAATGGTGGAGGATGTATATGGTACCATGTTTAATGGTATCTCGCGTGCATGTGAGGTACTTAAATACCTTCCGGAAGCAAAGAGTTTCACCGGAGCCGATATTAATAAAATTAATATTCGTTTAGGTGAAACCTATTTTTTAAGGGCTGCTTTTTATTTTGTACTTACCCGAGCCTATGGAGGCGTTCCTGTGGTTGACCATGTTTTATTGCCATCGGAATATAAAACTATCGCCCGTGGTACAATTAAAGATGATTTTAACCTAATGGAGAAAGACCTGAAAACTGCAATTTCATTATTACCGCTTGAAAGTCAAATTGCAGCAAGTGACAAAGGGAGGGCATCAAAAGGGGCTGCCCAGGCTTTATTAGCAAAAATGTATGTTTATGAATCGTCATATAATACCTATTACGGAACAACTGATGTACGAATGGGGGCAGTGCAAAACCGCTGGCAAGAAGCTTATGATTTGTGCCTTGAAATTATAAATTCTGGTGAATATGCTCTTGTAGGGGCCAGGTGGAGATACTTATAAAACTTTCTGGAGCTATGCTACAAATGGTTTCCGCTATATATTTACAGTTGAAGGCAACAACAATAAAGAAAGCATTTTTGCTATCCAGCATATATTTGATACAGGTTATGGTATTGGTTTGGGAACAGGGCTTAACACATTTGTTGGCGCACGGGCATTGTATCATAAAGATGGCACGCTTCCTACAGAAAGTGACCATAACTGGGGATTTTGGGTACCCACCCACAAATTGGATAACCTTTACGATCCGCTTGATGTAAGGCGCAAAGTAACCATTGGCCGTGGGCCGAAATGCAAATACAGGATTTGTTGGCGATAGTGTGTGGGGCAAGGTTAGCAACAAACAAGGGTGGTACATTATGGTCCCAACAGCTTATCCTGCAACCGGTCTCGAAGCAATGAAATATGAAATAGGTCCATACTTAGGTTTGATTACTGGTCAATGGCAGAATAACCCTCAGAACATGTATTATATACGTTATGCCGATGTTGTTTTGCTTGCATCGGAAGCTGCTATGATGTTAAATGATCAAACCGATGCCCTTAAATATTTTAATGCAATCCGTGCCAGGGCACGTAATTGTGGCAATGGAATAAATCCGGCCGACTTAACTGGCGCAGTTACCAAAAAAGAAATTATGGATGAACGTGAACGCGAATTTGCTATCGAGGGCGAACGTTTCTTTGACTTGGTCCGATGGAAAGAGGCATACAATGTAATTAATGGTACACGTATGGAATGGTGGGACGGATGGAATGCTGATGGCTCTGTTAGCAGCGTTGTTAATTCTACTTTTTCCAGTTTAAGTTATGATGATAAATTCAACTTTTTCCCGCTTCCTTCATTTGAAACTGCACAGAACAGTAATTTGAAACAATATGCCGGTTGGTAATAAATAAGATGCATTTATAAAGGAATGCTGATTGGTTATCTAATCAGCATTCCTTTTTTTACATTAAAGGCACTGGTTGATCAGTAGATGTCGAAATAAATGCATGCAAAAACGGATATATATAAAAGATTATTTCAAATCCTTCCATAGCAACCAGCAAATATTTTTGCAAAAACCAGTTATAGGGATACCTAGCAAGGAAGGCAAACGAGGGCGGAAACCAATTCGCCCAAAACCCAATATTGAAGGGATAAGCGTATTGTCATATGAAAAAATGCTTCACAAGTCAGACTACGAAGAAGTCAGGATTAGGCCAACAACCAAAGGATGGTTAACGGCCCATATACATGTAGTAAAAGTGTGGGTATGGGACGAACAAGGTGGCGATTTGGAAGCGATAGAACAAACCCTTGTTATCCGAAAGCCTCTGCATAAGAAAGATAAGATGAAGTTCTCGTTAAGCAACATAGACATTGATGAGCAGAGTGTAGAACAATTTGCCTTTATGCAAAGCCAAAGGTTCTGGATAGAAAGGTGCTTTAGGGACGATAGCCATGATTTGGGCATGTTGGATTACCAGGTACGAAAATATAAAGGATTTAACAACCACATGGCTTTAACTTGTGTAGCTATGCAGTATGTTCAACGTGAAAGAATGAAAAATGTAAAAGATTTGCCATTGCTCTCTTACAATGATGTTCGTATATT
>CAVSGB010000361.1:0-5430 GCA_963726845.1 uncultured Bacteroidota bacterium
AGTGAACGGCTCATAGTGTACTATGTAATTTGAATATTACTTACTTCTCTTTTCAACAATATATTTATTCGAGTCTTTATTTTTCCTGCGTGTTTTGTAACCTTTTGCAGGAATACCTTTCCGTGAACGCGGGTGACCTCCGGATGCGCGACCTTCGCCACCACCCATTGGGTGATCGACCGGGTTCATAGCAACGCCACGGTTTCTTGGCCTGCGGCCTAACCAACGCATACGGCCAGCTTTTCCTTTCTTCTCGTTGGAATGATCACTATTTGAAAGTCCGCCAATTGTAGCACGACATGTAACGAGAACCATACGCATTTCACCAGAAGGTAATTTGATAATTGCAAATTTACCATCGCGTGATGTAAGCTGGGCATAAGCACCTGCACTACGCGCCATCGTTGCTCCTTGTCCAGGGCGAAGTTCAACATTATGTACAATTGTACCAAGTGGAATTTCACTTAAAGGAAGCGTATTACCAATTTCAGGAGCTATACCTGAACCACTCAATAACTTTTGTCCAACTTTAATACCTTCCGGGGCAAGAATATATGTTTTCTCTCCATCGGCATAAACCAGTAAAGCTAAGCGGGCAGTACGGTTTGGATCGTATTCTATACTACTAACGGTAGCAACAACTCCATCTTTTTTACGCATAAAGTCGATGACACGGTATTTACGTTTGTGACCACCACCTATATAGCGCATGGTCATTTTTCCACTTTTGTTCCTGCCACCACTACTTTTAATAGGCCGGAGCAATGATTTTTCCGGAACTGATTTTGTAATTTCAGAAAAGTCGCTTAAGATTTTATCTCTTTGACCTGGCGTTACCGGTTTAAATTTTTTCAGTGCCATTGTTCAATCTTAAATATTGCTGTAAAAATCAATTTTATCATCTTTACCAACTGTAATAATAGCTTTTTTATAGCTATTCGTCCTCCCTTTTATGAATCCGGCTTTTGTATAGCGACTTTTGCTTTTACCTCCAACTATTACTGTATTAACGGCATCTACCGTTACTCCATATCTGGATTCTACTGCTTTTTTAATTTGAAGTTTATTGGCCCTTTTGTTGACCTAAATCCATAGCGGTTGAGCTTTTCTCCCTGTACAGTTAATTTTTCTGTTACAATAGGTTTAACTAAAATATCCATGACTTAAAATTTCAGTCGTTGTTATGCATTCGTCTTTAAAACGTCAATTATTTTTTCCGAAATCACCAATTTCGAGGCATTCATGATGTCGTAAGTGTTTAAATCTGAAAGTGTTACGACCTTACTATCCTTTAAATTCCGGGATGACAAATATACATTTTTATTTTGTTCAGAAAGCACGAGCAATATTTTTTTATCCTGAATTTTCAGATTATTGCGCATGTTTACGAACTCTTTAGTTTTTGGAGTTTCAAAATTGAAGTCTTCAATTACCAGTATATTACTTTCTTTTGCTTTATAACTCAGGGCAGAAAGACGTGCCAATTGTTTTATTTTCTTGTTGAGTTTGAAACTGTAATCACGGGGAGTTGGCCAAATGCCCAGCCTCCACCAACAAATACAGGTGATTTTATACTACCTGCACGTGCACCGCCAGTGCCTTTTTGTTTTTTTATCTTGCGGGTACTGTAAGAAACTTCTGCACGTTCCTTAGTTTTATGTGTACCCTGACGTTTATTGGCCAGATATTGTTTTACATCCAGGTAGATCGCATGATCGTTTGGTTCTACAGAAAATATTTCAGGAATCAATTCTACTGTTCTTCCTGTTTCTGCACCACTTATATTATATACTGAGACTTGCATCCTTAAATAAATTATAGTTAAGGTGGAAATAATTCAAAATTTATTTTTCAATAATTACGTATGAACCTATTGAACCAGGCACTGCACCCTTTATCATAACAATATTGTTTTCGGGAACTATCTTTACAACCCGAAGGTCAATAATTTTAACCGATTCGTTTCCCAAATGCCCGGCCATACGTTTTCCTCTCCAGAACCCTTGACGGGAAAGACGAAGCACCCATAGAACCAGGAGCACGTAACCTGTTGTGCTGACCATGAGTAGCACCACCAACACCACTAAAATTATGGCGTCTGATAACTCCCTGAAATCCTTTACCTTTTGTTTTACCTCTCACATCAACAAGGTCGTCTGTTGTAAATAATCCAGCTGTAAAAACATCACCAAGTTTCACTGAAGAATCGAAACCTTCAAATTCTACAAGTTTTGACTTTGGGGCAGTATTGGACTTTTTAAAATGGCCTGATAATGCTTTGGTACAATGCTTTTCTTTTTTATCTTCAAAAGCTAACTGAACGGCGCTATATCCGTCTTTTTCAATAGTTTTTACCTGGGTTACCACACAGCGGCTTCTATTACTGTTACAGGAATGTATTTACCTTCTTCAGTATATAAAGAAGTCATTCCTATTTTTTTACCAATTAATCCTGGCATTGTTGTACAGTTTTATTTAATTATACTTTTATTTCAACTTCTACACCGCTCGGAAGCTCAAGCTTCATAAGCGCATCAATAGTTTTCGGCGTTGAACTGTAAATATCGAGTAATCGCTTGAACGAATTTAATTCGAACTGCTCCCTCGATTTTTTGTTCACAAAAGGCGAGCGTAACACAGTGAAGATTTTCTTGTGGGTCGGTAGCGGGATTGGCCACTAACAATTGCACCTGTTGATTTCACTGTCTTCACAATCTTCTCAGCCGATTTGTCAACAAGATTGTGATCGTAAGATTTCAGTTTAATTCTAATCTTCTGGCTCATTTGAAAAATATTTAATTTACTGCTGATTTACCTTTAACTTTTTCAAGAATATCTTTTGCCTGGTTCGCTGTTACCTGTTCATAATGCGAAAATTCCATACTTGACGTTGCACGTCCTGATGAGAGTGTCCGAAGTACAGTTACATAACCAAATTGTTCTGCCAATGGGACTTTTGCTTTAACAACCCTGCCACCAGCTTTCATTTCCATTCCTTCAATATCTCCCCTGCGTTTGTTCAGGTCGCCAATTATATCTCCCATATATTCTTCAGGAGTAACCACCTCAAGTTTCATAATTGGTTCGAGGAAAACTGGTTTTGCCTTTAAACAAGCTGCCTTAAAGGCCATTTTGGCACAGATTTCAAAAGATAATGAATCTGAGTCAACTGCATGGAACGAACCATCAAGAAGCGTAACTTTTAAGCTATCTATCATGTAACCTGCAAGAACTCCATTGCGCATGGCTTCTTTGAAACCTTTCTCAATAGCTGGGATATATTCTTTTGGCACGTTACCACCTTTGATTTCGTTGATGAATTGTAATCCAATCACATCCGCATCAGCAGGTTCTACGCGTACTATTATATCTGCAAATTTTCCGCGGCCTCCACTTTGTTTTTTAAATAATTCTCGATGCTGAACCGAAGTTGTGATAGCTTCCTTATAAGCAACTTGCGGTGGCCCCTGGTTACATTCAACTTTGAATTCACGCCTTAAACGGTCAACAATAATTTCAAGGTGAAGTTCGCCCATGCCACTAATTATAGTTTGGCCTGATTCTTCTTCAGTATGCACGCGAAATGTTGGATCTTCTTCGGAAAGCTTGCTTAACGCAATTCCTAATTTATCAACATCAGTCTGAGTCTTTGGCTCAATTGCAACTCCGATTACCGGAATCGGGAATGTCATTGATTCGAGCGAAATTGGATGTTTTTCATCACACAATGTATCACCGGTACGAATATCTTTAAAACCAACTGCTGCACAAATATCTCCGGCTTCAATTACATCGCGGGGGTTTTGTTTGTTTGCGTGCATTTGAAATAGCCTTGAAATACGTTCTTTTTTACCGGTCCGTGAATTTAATACATAGGAACCTGCATTTAATGTACCTGAATAAACCCTGACATAACACAAGCGGCCAACAAATGGATCGGTTGCAATTTTAAATGCCAAAGCCGAGAGAGGTTGTTTTTCATCAGGTTTTCTAATAACAATTTTATCGTTATCAGGATTAATACCTTCAACTTCCGGAACATCTAAGGGACTTGGAAGGAATGCTGCAACTGCATCAAGCAACTGCTGAACACCTTTATTTTTAAAAGAAGCACCGCAAAGAATTGGAGTAATCTTCATACTAATAGTAGCTTTGCGCGCAACATCTTTCAATTCTTCGACAGTAAGGGAATTTTTATTTTCAAAAAACTTCTCTAACAGGACATCGTCCATTTCGCAGATCGATTCGAGAAGTTTATCGCGATATTCTTCAACAGTTTCAATTAGATCAGCAGGGACATCAGTAACTTTAAATTTTTCACCTTTTGGATCATTTTCGTCATAAATATGGGCTTTTCTCTCAAAAAGGTCAACTATACCTTTGAACCCGCTTTCAGCGCCGATTGGGACCTGGAATGGCACTGCATTTGCACCAAGCCTGTCTTTAACTTGCTGAACTACACCAAAAAAATCAGCACCTGTACGATCCATCTTATTTACAAAACCGATACGCGGAACATTGTATTTGTTAGCCTGACGCCATACAGTTTCCGATTGTGGCTCAACTCCGCCAACAGCACAAAATAATGCAACAGCGCCGTCAAGTACTCTGAGAGAACGTTCTACTTCAACAGTAAAATCGACATGCCCAGGAGTATCTATTATGTTTATTTTGTATTCCTGGTTCTGATATTTCCAAAAACAAGTTGTAGCAGCGGATGTAATTGTGATGCCCCTTTCCTGCTCCTGAACCATCCAGTCCATAGTAGCAGCGCCATCATGCACTTCACCAATCTTATAATTTACACCAGTATAATACAGTATCCGCTCGGTGGTGGTAGTTTTCCCAGCATCGATGTGCGCCATAATGCCTATATTCCTGGTATAATGTAAATCCCGTAGAGCAATAGACGTAACTGTAAATGAGTGACGTTGGCAGGAAATAGTTATCCCATCGTGTGCGATGAGTGCGGAGGGCTTATCACCACAGAACGCTTCAAGACCAAGGAAGAGGCTGAGAACTATGGGTGGGGATGTAGAGCAATTTGTTCATTGGATAAGGAAAGCCCTATTCTCTGCAACGCTTGCCGTGTAACGCGAAACAAGGACGAAATGCATCGTCAAGGATTGCGCGAACCATGCCAACTAGGGAACCTTCATCGGCGATCTTGTTCTCCCTGCAATCAGTTCATCACGGCAAGCACTGCTAACCGTTCGCAGGCATGCCGCAATGCCATCCAGAAGATTGCCGACTTGGCACAAGCCTTCCTCGACGCCTCGCGAGAGGGAAAATCACTACCCTAGAATCCAACCAGATCCGGGATGGCCTGGAATCGGGATAGTACATGAAGATGGTTTACGTCATCATCAGGTTCCGTGTTCGCCAAGAGCACAAGGCACTGGACGCGGCATAGTCGCGATTCGTCTTTAT
>CAVSGB010000362.1:0-23980 GCA_963726845.1 uncultured Bacteroidota bacterium
ATGATGTTGGGGCGGAGGTTGACGCCGGGAGGCAGCGGGCTGCCGGCCAGGTAATATTGAAAGTTGACCTATACTCCATCCTCCGGATTTCAATGTGTAATTCCACCCTCGAGGTATTCCGGCCGTCGTTATTTCAACATTCTGGAGTTCATTGCTGCCATTAATTACATCAATGGTATAATCGATTGACTCACCGGGTGGAACTGAAATTTTCGTATAAGGTGTATACAATGTCACGCCATTGGCTGCATAGGTTGGGTGACTGATAAATGACATTATTCCAATTAACAGGAATAAAAATAAGCTTAACCTTTTCACATGTGTAGACATAAATAATCCTCCATTATTTTTAATGACTTTATGTACTAAAGGCAAATTTAATATCCGGATTAAAAATAAAAAATAGCCTGTTTCAACAGAACCCTTTTCAATTAAGTTTAATATCTGTTAAATTTACTGATTTTAAATATTTTATTCATCAAATAACCTGATTGTTAAAATAATTAAAAAAAACTTAATTGAATTTAAAATTCAGATAGACAATAATTTGAATTTTTTCTGAAAATTTCATTTTGGGGTAAAGCCCTTTATTTAATTGTTCTTCACTAACACCAGGTTTAAACCTGGTGTTAGTGAACAGGTTAATATCCTGGACTTTAGTCCTAAACATTTTTTCTTACCACAAACTAATGTTTAATAAGACAAACTGATTTATCCGTTCCAAATTGCCCAGGACTTTTCAGCTTGCAAATGCAGCATTTGCAATCCGTTTATTGCAAATGCACCATTCTGTTTTCCTTTCCGCATAAATGTAGTTTCTTCGGGATTGTAAACCAAATCAAATAAAACATGCTTATCGGTAATATAATCGTAAGGAATATCTGGAAATGAGTCAATTTTTGGGAATGTGCCAAGTGGTGTGGCATTAATTATCAACAAATGTTCTTCGATCATTGCTTTGTTTATATCTGCATATCGGATTTCACCTTCTTTTAGTTCCTCAATAGATGCAGAAATGAAATCAATACTTAATTTTTTCAAAATATATTTAATTGCTTTTGAAGCACCTCCGGTTCCCAATATCAAAGCTTTTTGATGGTATTCTTTTAAATGTGGTTGTAATGAAGCCTGAAATCCATATACATCACTATTAAATCCTTTTAGCTTAATTTTATCTTTTCCCCGGGTTATTTTAATTGTATTTACTGCTCCTATTTTTCTGGCTTCTTCATTTATTTCATCGAGGAACTGAATGACTTGTTCTTTATATGGAATTGTAACATTCAAACCTAATAAATCATTGTTCTCTGAAATTATTCTTTGTAGTTTTTGAATATTGTCGATCGGGAAATTCTTATAATAACAATCTATAATCCCTTCCTTTTCGAACTTATTGGCAAAATAACCGGCAGAAAATGAATGACCTAACGGATAACCAATTAAACCAAATAATTTCATTTCAATTTAAATTAGAAATTTTGTATAATA
This sequence comes from uncultured Bacteroidota bacterium, assembly GCA_963726845.1. Lineage (GTDB taxonomy): Bacteria > Bacteroidota > Bacteroidia > Bacteroidales > DTGW01 > CAVSGB01. The sequence continues at coordinate 1,489 of CAVSGB010000362.1, forward strand.
CAGAGTATTATTTGATGATATATTTCTTAATAATATCATCTGGGAGAAACTGAAAGAATGTATCGCCACGCAGCCCAAGCCTGAGCGTTTCAAGTGGGATGACTTCAACAGGCGCAATATTGCCCAGGTTAACATTGCAGCCAAGTAATTTTATAAACCAGACTTGTTGTGGTTTGTTCGGGGCTTCCCAAATAATATTATTTGCATCGATGTGTTCGACAATATCTCCAATAAGCTCTTTGTCAGCCGAGCCGTCCGGGTTGTAAATACCAATATTTCCGGCTTCGCGGGCTTCGGCAATTACTTTCCACGAACCGGCTTCAAGTTCGTTTTTCATCATTTCAACCCATTTATCATGCGAAATAACTACTCCTGCAACTTTTGAACCTACTTCGGAAATAACAGTAGAGAGTTTTGTTAATTCATTGATACATTTCAACTTTTCATCGTGTGGCAACGATATTGAGCCATCCGAAACTTCAACCAGATCGAGTTTAAATTTGTCAATGAATTTTTTGAAATCATCAAATAATCCGCGAACAAGAAACATTTCGAATAATGTTCCCCCAAAATAAGGGCGAATATTGGCATCGCGGTATAATTTGACTTTTTCTTCCAGGTTTTTGGTAATCAAACTTGTCCCAAATCCAAATTTTACAAAATCGGTAAATTCACCACATGAAGAAATAAAATTCTCGGTTTCCCTAATGCTCAATCCTTTATCCATTACCATCGTTATCCCGGTGGTACGGACTTTATTTGAACGTGGCGGTAAAAATGAGAGGTTGAAATTCATTCGAATATTTTTGGTTTAAACAATTAATAATTTTATGATTGATTCGAATGAACCCCGCAGGGCTCACCGAAGGTAAACATCCATGTTAAATTTGCTTCGCAGAGTCCTTCGGGGTTAATATCCTTGTAGTGAACGAAAGTGCATGGAGTTTCATTGTTTTATATGGTTGAATTGCTTAATAAGCTCCCAAATTTCTTTTATTTCGCTTGCTTCAGGATAGAATTTAAAAATATCGCTGTGATCATCGAAATTATACCTGATTCCTTTTTGAAAGTACATCAATCCTTCAGATTTGTTTTGGCGCAACAGGTTGAATGCTGCCAGGCGATAATTTACCAAAGCCACATTACTATTGTAAGAATAAGCTTCTTCAAGTGTCTTAATTGCTTTACTTAAAAGGTTCCTCGTATAAAATATTTCTGATAAATTCAGCCATGATTCATAATCATACGGATCTAAAAATGTCGAACGGCGGTACGCTTCTATAGCTTTATCGTGAAATTTCATTTTCGAATAAATGCTGCCCAGCGAAAACCAGTAATCAGAACTGTTCGGGTCAATTGCAATTGCTTTGAGAATATATTCGATGCTTACAGTAAAATTTTCATGAATACTATGGATTATTCCAATACCATAAATAGCATCAGAATAATTTGGATCTGCCGATAACGATTTATAATAATAATCAAGCGCTTGTTGCGATTTACCAAGCCTCTCATAACATTCACCAATAAAACAGAAGGTTTCTGCCTTGTTTTCTTCAAACGGCAGATATTCGGTGTAGGCTTTGATAGCTTCCTCATATTTGTTCGAATTTACCAATGCATTTCCTTTATTAAAATATGCAAGAGGATACTTCTCATTCAGGGTAATTACGAAATCGAATGCTTCTACGGCTTTGTCGAAATCATTAGTTTTCGAGAATACTATTCCCAGGTTAAACCAGGTGATTTCTGAAAAAGGATCGATATCAAGAAAATTGTTATAAAATTTAACAGCATTGGAAAAATCATCGAGCCGATCGTGGCAATATGCTAATTCAAAAAGAACTGAAAGATTATTATAGTCTTCTTTGTGTGCTTTTTCCAGATAACCTAATGCCGTATTGAAATCGTTTAAATTCTCATAATTCGCAGCAATACTGAATAAAGTATCAATCCGGTTTTCATCAGACATTTCTAATGCCTTTGCAAAATAAACCCTGGCTTCAGTATGTTTTCCCGTGAAATTTGAAGCAATACCCTTTAACAAGTACAATTCGTAATTACATTTTTCATAATTCTCAACTACATTGAGTATTTCTATTGCATCAGAATATTTACCCTGATCAATTAACAACTGGACTTTTCTCAGTTTTAAATTATTGGAACCCGGATGTTGAATAGTTCCGGTTTCTATAACAGACGATGCATTAGAAATATCTCCGGTTTGCAGGAAATGCTCAATTAATACTTCAAATTCATAAACATCAAAAAATACTTGTTTTCCGGTTTGTAGCATTTCCTGATATCGATGCAACACATCATTAAATTCAGGATTACCGTAGAAAGGTTTGTTTTCCTGGTTCATATGCTTTTTCCTTCAAAAACCGCTCAAAAGTAATATTAATTTAATTTAATATTCAAATGAACTGTTCACGAGATATGAACTGGCATTGTTAACAACTTTAAACCCTGAAATACTCAGCGGTTTCTTTCAATTCAACAGCCAGGCTTGATAGGTCATCTGCATTTACCGACATTTTTTCGGAAGAAGAAGCGCTTTCCTGTGTTGATGTATTGAGCTGTTGGATAGAACTGTTAATTTGGTCGATGCTTGCATTTTGTTCTAAATTGGCCGCAGTAATTTCACTTACAAGTTTGGCCGTGCTTTTCAATTTCAGGAACTACTGCTTCTAATTGCCTGCTCGATTCTTCAGAATCCGAAAGGCTGATCCGGGTCAATTCACTAATTTCTTCGGCAGCTATCTTACTTCTTTCAGCAAGTTTACGTACTTCAGCAGCAACCACCGCAAATCCTCGGCCATGTTCTCCTGCCCGGGCCGCTTCAACGGCTGCGTTTAGTGCCAATATATTCGTTTGAAATGCAATATCGTTAATTACTGAAATCCTTTCTGAAATCTTCTTCATGGATGCTGCAGAATTTTGAGCCGTTTTATTTACTTTTTTAATTTGGTCAGCTGCATGAATTGATATTTTTTCAGTCTGCATCGAATTTTCTGTATTTTGTTGGATATTTGATGCTATCTCCTCTATCGAAGATGATATTTCCTCTGTTGAAGCAGCCTGATTTGCTGAGTTCAAAGATAGTTTTTTCGAATTGCTATTGATTTGACTGCTTGCGCCTTCAATATTTTCAGCTCCACTGACAAACGAACTGATTACTTCATATAGTTTACCTTGCATATTGCGCAAAGCTTTTGCCAAATCACCAAACTCATCATTTTGGTTAATATCAACATTAGCTGTTAATTCACCATTTTCTATAGATTTCGAAAATTCAACAGCTTTTCTTAATGGGTTAATAATTGAAAATGTTATCCATACAGACACGATAAGTGTAATTATAATTACTATTATACCTGCAATAATTGTAAAGGTTTGAAACCACACAAAAGATCGTTCCATTTCTAATCTTAATTGTGTAACTTTTTCATTTAATTCAGTTTGTAGTTTTTTGGTATCTGTAATTATTTTATTTGTCAACACCATTACGCTGCCATTGCTTTCGACCATTGGGTTTATTTCAAACATTACCAGTGGATCGTCATAATTTGCAAGGCTCGAAAGCTTCTGCATAATAATTTTATGTTGTGCAAAAAGGCTGTCATTAATTGCTTTTGAAATACGGGAATATGCGTCCTGCTTGTCCTGAGAACAATAGATATTCCAGTCTTTTGAAATATCAAGGATCTTTTCATTCAATTCCGGAAAGTCTTTTTCATGCAATTGTTTCAAATTCAGTTTTTCAGGCGTATCAGCAACCTTATCAATATAAACCCAGTTTTTAATTAACATTTTTGAATTTTCCACCTGGTTGGTCAATTCAGATAAAAGAATTGCAGATGGTTCGAATATCGTCGATATTTCATCATTCAACTTTTTATTGTTGTGCGAAATAATTGATGTTAGAATTACATTGACAAGAATAATTGCTACAACTATCCCGAATCCAATCCCTAATTTTCTTGATATTGTCAATTTCATACAGATATTATTTTAAACTCTAAGGTACAAAAATGTATTTTAAAAATTTAGTAATAGATAATTTTGTCGTTCTGCAAAAGTAATTTTTTAGTGGTAAATTCATTAATAAGAATTTACTCTTTAAATTAATATTTTATTAAATTTCGATAACTTGTAACATTGAAAATTTTAGCTTTATTGCTGCAAATTGTAAAATGCAAAATATTATAGAAATAGCAGATTTTCTCTCGAAAAAGTTCGTATTGCCTGTTATTGATGTACGTTCGCCCGGTGAATATTCTAAAGGACATATTCCAAATGCTATTAATATACCTTTATTTTCTGATGATGAACGTGCTAATGTTGGAAAATATTATATACAGAAGGGTAGGGAAGAAGCTATGTTTCTTGCACTTCAGCTTATTGGCCCAAAATTGGGGGACAAAGTCCATCACTTAAAAGAAAAAATTGCAGGTAATAAAATGTTGATATATTGCTGGCGTGGCGGAATGCGAAGCGATTCAATGTCATGGCTTTTTAGCATCTTTGGTTATGAAGTCTTTGTTCTTTCAGGTGGATATAAAAATTTTAGAAAATATGTAAAGGAGTCATTTACAAAGAAAGCAAAATTGATTGTAATTGCCGGAATGACAGGTACAGGAAAAACAGAGCTGCTTGAATATATTAATAATAAAGGGCAACAGATACTAAACCTTGAAAATTTAGCAAACCACAAGGGTTCTGTTTTTGGCGGGCTTGGAATGACTGAACAGCCTTCGATAGAGCAATTTGAAAATATTTTATTTGAATGTTGGTCAGGCTTTGATTTTGACAAACCTATTTTTATCGAAGATGAAAGTTTAAATATTGGCAGGTTGCAAATTCCACGGGAATTATTTGATCAAATGCAGAATGCTGATGTAATTGAAATTCAAAGAGACAAAGCTTTAAGGATTGCTAAACTCGAGATGGAATATGCACAATTTGACAATGAAATGTTGAAACATTGTATTTACAAATTAGAAAAAAGACTTGGATTGGAGAATACAAAAAATGCGATATTTGAAATTGAAAACAAAAATTTCAGCAAAGCTATTGAACTGCTTTTAAACTATTATGACAAAGCATATCAAATGGTCATGGACAAAAGAGTAACTTGTTCAGTAAAAAATTTATTTTTGGTAACCGATGATTTAGCTTATAATGCTCAACAAATAATTAAAATTTCAGGTTCATTTTAATAGATGTAATTTTTAATCAATGGAACAGGTCAAATTAACCCAATTTAGTCCCGGTGCGGGTTGTGGTTGTAAAATATCTTCAGCCGATTTGGAAAAAATAATAAAACCCAATTTATCGGCTAAAAATTATTCAAAATTACTTGTTGGCTATGAAACAAAAGACGATGCAGCAATTTACGATATTGGCGATGGTAAAGCTATAATTAGTACAACAGATTTTTTTACACCGATTGTTGACGACCCATTCGACTTTGGCCGTATCGCTGCCGTTAATGCGATAAGTGATGTGTATGCAATGGGTGGAAAGCCAATAATGGCAGTGTCTGTTTTAGGCTGGCCTTTAGAGAAGCTATCCGGTGAATTAGCATCAAGAGTAATTGATGGTGCAAGGAAAGCTTGCGAAGAAGCAGATTGTGCTTTAGCTGGAGGCCACAGTATAAACATCTGCGATCCTATTTTTGGCCTTGCAGTTACTGGTATTATTGATATTGCTGACATAAAACAAAACAATAAAGCTGAGGAAAATAACATTTTGTTTCTTACTAAACCTTTAGGTATTGGTTTAATAACAACTGCAGAAAAAAAAGGAATTGTCAGGCAAGGCCAAAAAGAAATTGCCTTAAATATTATGACAACTTTGAACAAAGCTGGTTTTGAATTTGGAAAATTAAGCCAGGTTAAAGCAATGACCGATGTTACGGGCTTTGGTTTTCTTGGTCATTTGTTAGAACTTTGCGAAGGAAGTGGATTGGCAGCAAAAATAGATTATTCAAAAATACCCATTATTGAAGGAATTGAAGCGTACATATCTCAAAAAGCAATCCCGGGTGGCACTTATAGAAATTGGAAAAGTTATGGACATAAAGTAGATGTGACAGATGAAATTAGAAAGATGATTTTGTGCGATCCTCAGACAAGTGGTGGTTTGCTAGTAGCTGTTTCACCCGGTGGATTGAATGGATTTTTAGAAATTGCCAATAATTGCGGGTTAAAGTTGGAAGAAATTGGAAGAATCGAAAAATGTAATATAGAAAAACCAATTATTTCTTTTTCAAATTAAAAAGTAATTTCAGATTATAAAATCTTAATTTTTAGCCAACTTCAGGTTCAGCGAATGAATTTAGAAAATTTGCTACAATTTTGCTTCCTGACTGAGATAACTTATCAATTTTTTCTGATGCAGAACGGCAACGGTTCATCATCCTGTTAAGTTGTTCAATGGCACTAAGAATTGCTGGGCGATTGTCATTATTTTTTATTTTATCGAGTGCAGTGATAAGCGCAATTTTTATAGTCTGGTAGCCAATTTCATTATAAACATTAATCTGCTCAAAAATTTCAATTAATGCTTTAATATTGACGTTTTCCGGATTTTTGCTGCTATTTATCGATACTTGTTCTATTTCCATATTCTATATTTTTTAATACTGCCGGCCAAATAGCTTTTCATAAAAACTAATCACTTAACCCCCAAAACCTAAGCTATTCGCCGGCAGTATTTTTCCAAATCATTTTAGAGTACTTAGTGTATTTAATACAATATCTTTTCTTATCAAAGGAATAACAAAATATCTTTAAATAGCTTAGGGTTTTTACTGCTTTTAAGAAGAAATATCCTCAATTTAATGTAGGGTAAATTGCACAAATTTTGGCATTAAATACCCATTTGTTAATATTAATTCAATGTAGTTTAGTCAAGATATTCCATTATAAAGTTCAGGATTCGACTCCGCTCAACCTGACGATTTCAAGTGTCGGCACCCATTAGTCGAAGGGCTTCTTCTTAATTAAAAGATTTTGACCAACTGCGTTTTTGCAGGGACGAATGGAAAAACTTTAATAATTGACAATTAATTTTTATCAAAAATGTAAATTTCAGATTTTCGTAAAGCATTTATGATCAATATATCTTATGTTTTCGTAAATTTGCCTTTAATTATCGATACTGTTATTAGGATAATAAAGCAAAAAGGGCTAAAGTATATAACATGAGGACTGCATTAAATAACATAACCCTTTCAGTTAATTTTAATCAGGTTGTTGACCTTGTAAAATAACTACCTTATAAGGAAAAGGCTAAACTTTTAGAGGTTATTCGTAATGAATCTAAGACAAGCATGGGCTATGACAAAATCCTTACACATTTTGCCATTGAAAAATCTTTAGCTAAAGACTGGCTCTCACCTGAAGAAGATGAAGCATGGAAAAATTTGTAAAAGGCGACATTGTTGTTATCCCGTTTCCATTTTCTGATCTTTCAGGCTCAAAGAAGCGACCAGCACTTGTGCTAGCAAATTTGCAGGGCGATGATATTATCCTTTGCCAAATTACCAGCCGCAGACCAAAGATAAATATGCTATTGCTATAAAAGATCAGGATTTTAAACTCGGCAAATTAACCACTCCAATTAATATTCGGCCCAACCGCATCTTTACTGCCGATAAAAACATTATCCTTAAAAAAGTTGCCACTCTCAATCAAACTTCAATTAATACTGTAATCCAAAAAGTATTCTCTATTCTCTATTAAGAATAAAGCATTTTGGGCATTGAGATACAATTATAAAACTACATACTTAATATTTGTTAATGAAACAAAGGATGTAAATCTCTTTTGTTTACTTTGCATAATGAAAATAGGATAAATTAGGTTTTATTTAAAAGTAATTTTTAAAATATTTATTATGCCAATCAATGTTCCGGATAAATTGCCAGCTATTGAAATATTGAAAGAGGAAAATATATTTGTAATTGACGAATCCAGGGCCGCACATCAGGACATCAGGCCATTAAAAATTATTATCCTTAATCTGATGCCTGTAAAACAAACAACCGAGACCCAGCTTATCCGCATGTTATCGAATAACCCGTTGCAGATCGAGATTGAATTATTGCATATTGCAAGCCATGTTTCGAAGAATACGAAAGAGGAACATTTAAGAACATTTTATAAAGGGTTTGATGAAATAAAAGAACACAAATTCGATGGAATGATTATTACCGGTGCACCAATCGAACATCTGGAATTTGAGGAAGTTACTTATTGGGATGAAATCCGTGAAATAATGGATTGGACAGCACACCATGTTACATCGACACTTTTTATTTGTTGGGCTGCCCAAGCCGGGTTGTATCATTTTTACAATGTTCCGAAATATAAATTACCTGCTAAGTTGTTTGGGGTTTTCAATCATAAAGTACTAAACTCAAAAATACCTTTAGTGCGTGGGTTCGACGATGTATTTATGGCACCTCATTCGCGGTACACGGAAGTCAGGCGCGAGGATATTGAAAAAATTCCAGAACTTACGATTGTTGCTGAATCGGATGATGCCGGAATTCATGTTGTTGCGGCTTCTGAAGGCCGACGTATTTTTGTGACCGGACATTTCGAATACGATTCGCATACTTTGCATACCGAATATATCCGCGACATAAATAAAGGTATGGATATTTCTGTTCCCAAGAATTATTTTTTAAACGATGATCCCGATAAACACCCTTTGGTAACCTGGCGAAGCCATGCAAATTTGTTCTTCTCGAATTGGCTCAATTATTATGTTTACCAGATGACCCCTTTCGATTTAGAAAACATAAAATAATAATTATTTTATTCTTCCGGTTTCTGCTTATATGTTTATCCAGCAAATACTTATATTTCAATTATTTTTCTGGCAATTGCCGTTCTGCCGGTAGATATCTTATTGATATAAACTCCGCCGGGAACACGTTTCCCGGAATCATCAGCCAGGTTCCATTTAATGTTTTTATATCCGTAAATTTGATTGCCTTTGACAAGGGTTTTGAATTTTCGTCCTGTATCTTAGTAAGATATAACTGAACAAAAAACCCAGGAATACCTGGGCTTTATATTATTAGGTCGAATGTAGTATATAGAATTTTATTTTACAACTTCTTCTTTACCTTCCTGGAACGATTCACGTAAAAGGCTTAGTTCGTCTGTAAGAAGATTAAATCCATATTCAGGATAATGATAAATTCGTCTTCAACTTTTGCAACCCCTTCAATGAATTCTGATCGGTATCGTGTCCCAATGCTTGGCGGTGGTTGAATATTGGCATCATCCAATTCCAATACTTCCTGAACTGAATCGACCAAAGCGCCCACATGGACAGATTCGTTGCTTAAAATAATATCAAGGACAAGTATGCAGGTATTGGCTGTATATTCTGTTTCGGGCATATCGAACTTTATCCTTGTATCGACCAAAGGCAACACTGACCCGCGAAGATTAATAACACCTTTCATATAAGCTGGTGCTTTAGGTACTTTTGTGACCTTAGTCATTTCAAGAATGTTTAAAACTTTGCTAACATTTGCAGCAAAAAATTCGTTTCCCAGCTTAAAGGTCAGGTATGAATTGATTGAATTTTTCTTTTGGTCACTCATTTTTTATCCTCCGATATTATATTTTGAGTAAATTGATTTGAAAAATATTTTATTGCTTTATTAGTATCTATTACCAAGGCAATTGTACCATCGCCAAGAATAGTTGCCCCCGAAATAATTTCCTGGTTTTTATAATATTTTCCCAAAGGTTTCAAAACAGCCTGGTACTCTCCAACTACATTATCGACAGCAAGGCCGATGCGTTTGTCTTCATATCTTACAACTACTATTTGCTCACTTGAAATTAAATTATCTTCAATGCCAAATTCTCCTCTTAAATAGAAGAACGGAATCTGTTGGCCATCAAGAACAATGAGATTGTTGAACGTATTCACAAGTTTTGTATGATCGGCTGCATATATTTTGTCCACTGAAGTCAATGGTAAGACGTAAAATGTATCTTGAATTTTTACAAGAAGGCCGTCAATAATTGAAAGGGTCAAAGGAAGTTTAATAGTAATCGTAGTTCCCAAATTGACTTTTGATTCAATTTCGACTTCACCCCGGATATCAGCAATTTTTCGACGGACAACATCCATTCCAACCCCGAGGCCGGATACATCGGTAACATTTTGTGCAGTTGAAAATCCGGGCAGAAATACAATGTCCATGAGTTCTTTTTGGGATAATACGGCATCGTTTGTGATCAATCCTTTGCTTAAAGCCTTAAGCCTTATTTTCTCCGGATCTATTCCTGCACCATCATCAGAAATTTGAATATGCACGTTTGCTCCAGAATAAAAAGCTTTTAATAAAATTGTACCTTGACGTGTTTTACCAAGTTTCATGCGTGTTGCAGGGTCTTCAATGCCATGATCGAGACTGTTTCGAAGAATATGCAACAGTGGGTCGGTGAGATTCTCAATAATGGTTTTGTCCAATTCTGTATCTGTCCCTTCTGCAATAAAAGAAACTTCCTTTTTTAATTCTTGCGATAAATCCCGAACCAATCTTTGGAAGCGGGTCAGGAGATTTTCAATTGGTATTAGTACAATACTGAATGCAATATCACGTAATTGCCTGGATAATTTTTGAACATTTTCTGCAATTGCAATAAGCTCTGTATTTCCACCTTGCTCAGCATAAAGGGTTAACCGTGCCTGAGTAGTTACCAATTCACTAACTAAGTTCATAAGCGTGTCAAGCTTTTCTGAGGAAACACGGATGCTTGATATGGAATTCTCTTTTGACAATGTCTGGGTTGCACGTTCTTCCAATTTCTTTTCCTTAAGTGACTGGGCAGAAGTTATTTTTGTCACAAATGTCTGAAGTGCATTTATGCCTATATCATTATTTTCTTTTCGCAGTTCTTCAAGCCTTGTTAAAAATTGTTTATTGGTCAATAAATTAACTTCACTTAATTTATGAATATCAATTGAACATTCATCTTCAACAAAAATAAACACATCGGTGATAGAGTTGACGTCACTTTTTGTCACCAGAAATATTTCCCAGTAAACATAGCACTTAGCTGGGTCGATCTCATTGTAAGCAGGAATTTTGTTGAGGTGTGGGATCGCCATACAAGTTCCTAAACCAGACAGCTCATCAAGTAAATAAAGTGGATTTGTGCCATTGTCAAAGATGCTTTCATGAGGTTGAAATAGAATATAATATGTAGATATTTTTTCCTCTTTATGAGCAGAGCTTGAATTAGAAATATTATCGGGGTCTTGTTCTTTGCTTTTCTTAACTGCCTCAGACGAAAATTGTTTCATTGCAATTATATTCTCAATGCGGGTAGAAAGTTCTTTATGCTTTTCAACTGTAGCAGGCAAATCGATTTTTTCGTCATTTAAAAGATTACTTAAGTGGTCCACTGAAGCAAGGGTCGAATCAAGTAAGTCTTTAGAAACGTACATTTGACCAGTACGGACTAAATCATAGACATTTTCCAGATTATGGGTAAATTCACTGATCTTATCAAACCCGAACATTGCCCCGCCACCTTTAAGCGAGTGCATAATCCTGAAAACTTTTTCCACCAATTCTTTATTTTCCGGATCACGTTCTAATTGCAACAGTGCTTTTTCAAGTTCGTTGATGTGCTCTGTTGCTTCTTCAATGAATTTTTTCCTGAAGTTATCCATCACCTGATGACTTTATTAATTGCGGCAATAAGTTTTGCCGGAACAAATGGTTTTATAATCCAACCGGTCGCCCCGGCTTCTTTGGCTTCCATTTTCTTTGCAGCCTGGGATTCAGTTGTAAGGAAAAGAATTGGGATGCGCTGATACTTGTCCATCCCCCGTACTTCTTTTATCAGATCGATCCCATCCATTACCGGCATGTGCAAATCCGTAATAATTAGATCGATTTCCGATCCGTCAAGAAATTTAAGGGCATCCTTGCCATCCACGCCAACAAGTACTTTATAGCCCTCGTTTTCGAGGGTAAAACTTACTACTTCCCTTATGCTTTCTGAATCGTCGACTATTAAGATTGTCTTTGCCATGGTATTGGTATTTGCTGTTATTAAAATTATTACTTATTTAACAAATATTCAAATCCTGCGTGTTTTATTATTGTTTTTATTTCTTCTTTAACTTCAATAGTATAGCTAAATTCATCGCCAAGCTTATTCTTTAAGGAATGTAGCAATTGAATCGAGCTTAAATCGAAATTGTCCATATTCTTCATTTCAAGTCGAAAGCTGGGGTTTTTCTCAATTATCTCGTCAAGTTCTTTTTTAACTTGTTCGATATTATAGACCGAAAAATCTTTTTCTATCTTGAAAACAGCTATCTTATCTGATTTCCCTGAACTCTTGATAATTATTTTGTTGCTCATGGCATTTTTTTAATAAAATTAATCAAAATAATTCCAAATTATCATCGTCAGTTTCGGAATTTTGATTTGCAAGGTTACTAATAATATTTTTTGCACTATCACTTATTTGGCTATTGTCAGTTATTTTTGAAACATGTTCGTGTATAATATGCTCGCTTGCCATAGTATATCGCTCTTTAAGATGTTTCAGATTATCTTCCCTGTTTTTGTTTTCTGAAACTTCTCCATAATTTAATTTCAGGTTGATGGCATTTAATTCTTCAATTATTGTATCGCTGGCTTTTTCAAATAATTCGTAATATTTAATTTTTCTTAATGAATTCTTGATGTTATCTGAAACATTTAAACTTATTGAAGTATTAAAATACAAGTATTCATCAATTTCTCTAATACTTTCTTTTAACATTTCTATTAAGCCCGGTATTGCAGTTTTTAGCTCATTTAAGGTTTGAATGATTATTGTTTCAGCAAGGAAATTATCTTTATTATTAACAATTTGCTCTACTTTTTGATTTAATTCACGGTGAACCTCCTTAATATGTTCTTCAATTAAGTCGGTTTCATTAAGCAGTGCATTTAACTGGGCTAAAGTTTTAATTGATTTACCAGGTTCTTTATCAACAGATTTTGTAATTTCAAGTATATTTTTTCTAATTAACTCTTTTTGTGTACAAATTTCTGTAAAAACCTTGGTAAAATCATTGTTTTTATCAGATAAAGCCTGCGTATGCTGTTTAATATTTGAAATAAAATCTGCTAATTTGTTGTTATAATTGTGTGCGCTGTTAAGGTTTTCAACAATATTATTAAGATAAAATTCCTTAGTCTGGGATGATTTGCCAACTAAGTTTTCGCACATGCAACTAATGGAAATCATTTCGTTTCCAATGTCTTCTAAATTTAAACTTATTTCCTCAATTGCCATCTGATATTGTTTATTTGCATGTATCAGTTGCGCTGTTTGCAAACCTGCAACATCTCTAATTTTTAAAAAAGTTTTAGCTTTATTATGCAAGAGGGTCAGGCTTTGGTCTTTATCATTGTAATTCTTTAAGTCTGCAGTAATATCTTTATGGGTACGATGGATGTGTTCTATTTTTTGCATTATAATATCATGGTACTGAAGGTTTGTAATAATTACTGCAATATTTGCCGCGTTTTTATCTGTTAATTCTTTTAATGCAGGAAAAAGTGCAGTTGCTTCAGTGTATTTCTTTTTAAATAATTCAAAACTGATTTCAATGTTATCGTTCAATTTCTGAAGTTGTTCATAGTTCTCCTTTTTAATATTACTTAGTAAAAGAAAACTTTCCGAAGATATATTTACAAACTGTTCGATAATATTATCTGAACTGTTAACCAATGTTTTAATCTTTTCGATTATATCGACAATTTCTGAACTTTTTTCTTTGGTGTAGTTTTCTTCATCCGGGGCTGATCCATCGATGTTCAGGTTAGCAAGCAAAACTTTTATAGAGTGTAAGTTTTGCCTGTAGTTATTGTAAAATATTTTAAGATTTTCAAATTTATTTGCTGTTTTTTTTATTTCAACATCTAAAAATTCAACATGATGGGAAAATATTTTTGTCAGCTCGTCATAGCTATCGCCAAATTTTTTAAGGTTTGCAAACGAATCGCTAATAGTGCTGTTGGTTATAATCTTAATAATGTTTGAAGCATTTTGGGCAATATTTTTTGATTCTTTGTGATAACTTTTAAAATGATCGTTTAACGAAAGGAAATCATCGGTTGAACATTCCAGTAATTGAACAATTTTTTGATCTATTACAGAGAATGTATTGATAGCCTCTGAGACAGTTAATGCTTTAAGTAAATTCTCGATATAGTTCTTATCGCCTGGTATATTGCTCATTTTGAAAAGTAAGAAATTCTTAATTCTTCTATTTTAAAATTTTCAGGTTGTGAATATAAAGAATTATTTTATTGGTTCTTTATAACTGTTGCAACTAATTCAACAAGTTTTTGAATGTCCACCGGTTTTTTAATAAAATCGTAGGCTCCAAGCGCCATTGCTTTAGTGACATTTTCCTGATCGGTAAGTGCAGAAACTACGACTACAGGTATACCTTTTGTCTTAATATCCGACTTAATTTCCTTTAAAAAGTCGTAACCATTAATTCTTGGCAACAGTAAATCAAGCAGGATCAAATCGGGCATATTCCTGTTCATAATATTATAAGCTTCCTTCACGTTCAAAGCGGTTTCAATCTTATATCCTTTACCGTTTAAAACTGCTTGCAAGAGAACGATATTTGTATTAGAATCATCTATTACCAAGATTGTCATATTCTTTCCCGTATCCATCGTAAGTTAAGTATTTAAGCTTAATTATTTTAAATTGACATGAAAATAATTGAAAAATGTGTATCAGAAAAATATCTATGAGAAGAGTCAGAATGATTAAAATTGAATTTGGAAAATGGATAAATATAAACATCCAAACATATTTATTTTCTTGTAAATATAGAATTCTATTTTTTCCGCTGCTATATTGTAAAAGTGAGATTTCTTACCTAACTTCGATGATTTAAATCATCAAATTAAATAACAATTGCAAAGTAACTTATGCAGTACATTGCAATAAAAAATAAAAGTGACCATAAAAAAATTAGTGTGGATTTAGTGCTTTTGTGTTTTGGTGGCAAGAAAACGTCAAGTATTGGCCAAAAGCACCAAATCCCCTAAATTTGCAATTTGATTTTGAAATACATAATAAACGTAGCAGTTAAAATGCAACAATTATGGCAATAGAAAATAAGGATTTTTCAAATAACGTAAATGATTTACAGTTTGCTTTTTATAATTATTTGACTGATTCCGAAATTGAACTGATTAAGCAGAACAGTAATATCGTGCAATATCAAAAACACGATAATATTTTTTTGCAACAAACCCGCACTTCGCATATCATGTATGTAAAATCGGGCCTTGTTAAAATATACAAAGAAGGGCGAATGGGCAAAACAATAACGTTGAACCTTGAGCCGGCCGGAAACTTCATTGGATTGATGTCTGTTTTTGGTAAGGAATTGCATGAATTCTCTGCATCTGCAGTTGAGCCAACCGAAATTCTTTTTGTCGACATCAATTCTTTCAGGCAGGTTTTAAATGAAAATGGCGAATTTGCTATAATGTTAATCCATACTGTCAGCCTTTATGGTTTGCTTATTTTTAACAGGCTGTTGGCACAAACCCACAAACAGTTGCCAGGAAGAATAGCTGATGTTTTGCTATATTTTTGTGAGATAATTTATAAAAGCACCAAATTTACTTTTCCGCTTACACGACGCGAACTTGCTGAATTGGCTGGAACTACAAAAGAAAGTTTTATAAGGACACTAACTGAATTTAAAAACGATAAAATCATTGAATTGAATGGATCTGATGTGGATATTAAAAGTTTGACTATTGTTAAAACCCTTAGTGAAAAAGGATAATATGTTTATTGAAAGGATGGAAATAAAATGAAAATATTAATCGTTGACGATATAGTTATAAATCGTCTTATTATCAGGGAAATTGTTAAATCGTTGGGACATGATTACAAAGAAGCAGAAAATGGTTTAATAGCTTTGGAACTTTTTAAAGAAAATGATTTTGACATTATTTTTATGGATATTGAAATGCCGGTTATGAATGGCTTGGAAACTGCCCGTGAAATAAGAAAAATGCCTGATCTCAAAAAGAGAAAAATTCCGGTTTTTGCAATCACTGCTTATAACCAATCTGTACTTAATGACGAAATTGATATTTCTGACTTTAACGGCGTTGTAAATAAACCATACTCCGCCGATAAGATCAGAAACCTTATCTTAGCTGTATAATTGTTTTACTTAATGAACTTTTGAATTTTTTTATTAACGCAAACCATAATTGTTTGGCTATGGGTTAAAATGGTTGATTGTTTCAGCAATGAGGCTGCCTGAAAGGTAAAATTTTAACGCAAAGACGCCATGATGCTATGTTTTATATTCAATAAAATCAATACTTTGCGTTTTTGCGCCTTAGCGTTTAAATGTATTTTTCGACTTTTTATACAGCCTCTTATCAACCGGTTCGGCTCATTACCTATTATTTTTAACGAAGATTGATTAAAAATGTTGACATTCAGAAAAGCGACTGTTGGCGATATACCAACACTCCAACAATTGGCCCATTTAATCTGGCACAGCCATTACCCGGGTATAATCAGTGAAGAACAGATTAAGTACATGCTCGGTTTAATGTATTCGGCAAATGTAATCCATGAAGAAATATCCACAGGACATACATGGATATTATTGCAATATGAAGAACAGCCTATTGGCCTGGCTTCATTTCATCCGGAACCGGAAACCGAAAGTGTTAAGCTGAATAAACTATATTTATTGCCCGATTATCATGGTAAAGGCTATGGACAGAAAATACTCAGTTACATTATTGATTGTTCCAGAAATTTGAATACTAAGAAATTATACCTTACAGTAAATAAAAATAATACCAAAGCGATCAATGCTTACATCAGGGCTGGTTTTTTTAAAGAAAGCGAAGTGGTTACAGATATTGGAAATGGATATGTTATGGACGATTTTGTTATGGCATATAATTTATAACATTCTTCAAATCCCTAAAAAGGAGGGCTAACTGCCGAACCCTGAGCTTTGGACACTGAGCGTAGTCGAAGTGTCGAAGGGAGCACCGTTATAGCCCCTTTTTAAGGGTTTAATATATACATACAGAATAACTAATTTTTAAAATTCCAAAAAAGCCTCTAAGTTATGTTCTGCATAAAAGCTGGTTTTTTGACCAAACACGTCATTCATTCCGTGAAATTAACTACATCTCTTCCGTAAAGCTTTGAGTTCAGCGTAACGTCCAATGCAAAATAACGCAATCACTTTAAAGCATGGTGTCTGTTATAATGCAAAAAATTACCCAGCTTCAAATCCAAATTTTCCCAAAAACACATCTTTTTATATGTCCTTTTTTAGTAAATTTTAAAAACAAAATTTACTAATCCTTAAATGTTACCTTACGATTATTTTCTAATCGCATGATACATATCCTTGCAGTTTTATTGCTCGTTTCCAATATTATCATAACAGGGATTTTTTATTCATCTCTTACAACAAATCCGTTTCAACGATCAAATCTACCCTAACCGACATTGTGGTACGATAAAAATCGTTGGTTACTGTTTTGCACGAACAAGGCAGGAGCGGGCTAGATATTATTCAATTTATTAATGCGTTGCGTGAGAAGCATTATAAAATAGGCAAGACCGGAGAATTTGTAATAGCCCGTAAGAATTTGGATAGTGTTGAATTCCTGCTTTCAACCTACGAAAAACAAAATATAAGTTTAATAATTCAAATGGACATGGCCTTCCGATGCAAATGGCTTTGCAAGGCAGTACAGGAAATATATTTACTTATGACTATTGTGGTGTGGAAGTCCTGGCAGCATATACCTATGTGCCAGCCTCATTGGGGAATTGTCGCCAAGATTACCGTTTCCGAATTAAACAATCCATACTTCGAGGCAAAGTATATAGCTGTATTTATTTGCATAATATTAATTTTGTTTTTTGTTTATTTTTTTATTAAAGTATCCGACCCGGTTATAAAACGCATTGCCGATAATGAAGAACATAATCGCAGTCTTTTCTATAAAAAACATGTATGCATGTTGGTTATCGACACTTCAACTTTAAAAATTACAGATGCCAACCCTGCCGCATGTAAATTTTACGGGTACTCACACAATGCAATGGTTTCAATGTATATTTCTGAAATCAATGAAGTGCAGCCCGATGAGAGAATTCAGTCGGTGGAAAAGATCGAATCCGGCCGGCAAAATTTATTTGATGCAAAACAAAGATTGGCCAATGGCAGGATACGGGATGTCGAGATTATTTCAGGGGTTGTCCGCATTAAAGGCAGGGAATTACTTTACTCGATAATTTTCGATATTACCGATCGCAAACAAATAGAAGAAGAACTCATTGAATCCCGTGAACTTTTCCAGAAAACATTTCAGTTTAGCCTTGTTGCCAACGCTCTGGCTAAATTTCCAGAACGAATCATGGTCGATCTGAATGACAAAGTGGAAGACTTGTTCAGTTACAATCGAAATGAGTTAATTGGGAAACCTATTTCAGATTTTGATATTTGGAAAAATTATGAAGAACGCCGGCAGGCCTTTCAAATACTGACAGAACAAGGCAGGCTCCGGGATAAGAAGTTTTCGTTCAAAACCAGGTCAGGCGCAATTGGCCGTGGATTAATCTATGCTGAAATAGTTGAACAGCACGGTGAAAAGTACCGATATCAACGAACGCAGGCAAACTGAAATACAGCTAAAAGAAAAAAGTGATGAGATTGAAGTCCAGAACGAAGAATTGCAACAAATAATTGAACAATTACAATACAGCAAAGAACAGATTGAAGAAAGTGAAGAAGCTTATAGAATACTTTTTGATAGAATTAATGATGCATCATTTCTTTCAATAAAATATAATTGATCAGGTTATCTTCAGCAATTAATATCTCAACCCTGTTATATAAAATCTCATTCATCATTTTCCTATTCTTATCAATAACTCAAAAATCGCTAAAGTCAGAATGCTAATTCTCAATCTTATTGTTTCTCAGCAGAACCCTTCCTTATGAATATGATAACATTCACTAATATCCTGCATTAATTTAAATAAAATCGATTGGTTTTTTCCCTTTTGCTATTACATTAAAAGTATGTCAATAATGCATATTATGAGTTAGGTATCTTATTATATTTCTCATAATTAATAATATATAACGTCATGAAAAATTTAAATTGTATCGTGTAGTTTCATTTTCTAATAATGAGAAGAGTAAAATAATCAATATTCGAATTCTATATTTTAACAATAGTCCATAATATTTTTGAGCTAAAGCCCGTAACTGGCCAATTATCATTAGCAGTAGCCTTAAGGCTACTGCTAAATAAGTCATTGATATTTAGGCTTTGACCAAAATTTATCGAAGTATTGTATAAAATAGAAAAATATTATTTTAATCCGTATCGGTGAAAAGTATATTTACTATTTTTACTTTTTTGTTTAAAACCGTTCCGAAAAGCTGATTTCTGAATTTCAGTTTTTCTCCCTGCTACTTAAAATGAAAAACTTAAATCCGGAAAAATAAAAAGGGCTTCTTTAGTGAATTTTAGGTCAAAGCGCCTTTTTGGAACAGGTTTAGTAGTAATAAATTTAAAAAATGCGATGTTATGGAAATAGGTAGATATTCTTTTGGTATTGGTGACAGGTTTGCATGTGAAGGTGTTGCGCAGCTAAAAGCAATTGAAGAAGCCCAAAGAAAGGGAGTTGAAATAACCCCGGTATGGAATAAATCCAACAGGGAACATTTGATAATTCACTCAGTACCTTCTGATACAAGACATGCAGCAGACAATGCAGTGAAGCAACAAAAATGGGAAGGGCTATATTTTGTAGATGCCGATCATATAAACCTTAATAATGTTGACAGGTTTATTGAAAGTTGCGACTTTTTCACGCTGGATGTTGCTGATTTTATTGGCAAAAAAGCTAATCAAACTGAAATCGATATTTTTTTAACTTTAAATAAAAAGTATATTGGTGAATTGAAAATTCCAGGGATATTGAAATCTTTAATAATCACAAAAAAAGAACTGGAAAAGATTGCAGAAAAATATTTGTTTGCAGCATTAGAAGCAGGAAAAATTTACCGATATATTGAAAAAACGAAAGGTGTTGGAAATTTTATTACAGAAGTTTCAATGGACGAAGTAAATGATCCACAAACGCCATTAGAGTTATTCTTTATCCTTTCAGCATTAGCTTCTGAAAATGTTCCATTGCAGACTATTGCGCCAAAATTTACGGGCCGTTTTAATAAAGGCATAGATTATTCAGGTGATATAGATCAGTTTGGTCAGGAGTTTGAAGACGATTTGATGGTTATTGATTATGCAATAAAAGAATTTAAGTTACCCGAAAACCTCAAATTAAGCGTTCATTCGGGAAGTGATAAATTTTCAATTTACCCGGTCATTGGCAAATTAATTAAAAAGCATAACAAAGGCATTCATGTAAAAACAGCAGGAACAACATGGCTTGAGGAAGTTATTGGCCTTGCTATGTCTGGAGAAGAACCTCTTAATTTAGCAAAAAAGATATATACCATAGCATTAGAAAGGTTTGATGAACTTTGCGGCCCTATGCTACAGTAATTGAAATCGACAAAAAAAAGCTTCCAACACCGAATGAAATCCAGAACTGGTCTGGAGAAAAATTTGTAAATACTTTGAGGCATATTCCAAATCATCCGGATTACAACCCCAATTTCCGGCAGTTGATACATGTAGGTTATAAAATAGCTGTAGAATGTGGCGATGAATTTTATACCAGCATAAAAAAATATTCGGAAATAATAGGCATCCAGGTTACCGAAAATCTTTACAACAGACATATTTGCAGGTTATTTGATATTAAAAATTGAATGTGTTTTATATGAAATTAAAAGAAATAGGAAATACCGGGGTAAAAATTCCTCCAATAATCTTTGGAACCAGCGCTTTGGGAAATTTATATTCAGCAATTTCGGATTCTACAAAAATCAGTATTGTCGATCAGTGTACAAAACTTGTTAAGCAAAATATTGTATTTGATAGTGCAGGGAAATATGGTGCCGGTTTTGCTCTCGAAATGTTGGGCAAATGTTTGCACAAGTTGAATGTCGAACCTAAAAGCATAATAATCAGCAATAAGTTAGGTTGGTTACGCAAACCATTAACAACACCTGAACCAACATTTGAACCCGGAGTTTGGCGCGATTTACAATTCGATGCTGAACAACAAATCAGTTATAATGGTATAATTGAATGCTGGGAACAAGGTAATAAATTGTTGGGAAATATTTACAAACCACAACTTGTATCAGTTCACGATCCGGATGAATACATTTCACAGGCTGAGACAAATGAAGATAAGGAGAAGTTATTTCTTCATATTTTGGATGCATACAAAGCGCTTAACGACTTAAAGAAACAGGGACAGGTAAGGGCAATTGGAGTAGGGGCAAAGGATTGGAAAATTATTCAAAAAATTTCAGAACACGTTGACCTCGATTGGATAATGATTGCAAATAGCATGACCATAATGCGGCATCCTTCTGAATTATTAGAATTCATGAGCAAGATACATAATAAAAACATTGCAATAATCAATTCAGTCTGTATTTCATGCAGGATTCCTTACAGGTGGAAATTATTTCGACTACAAACTAATCAAGCCGGATTCATTTGGAAATAAAGCTATTTTCTTATGGCGTGAAAAGTTTTTTTCAATTTGCAAAAAATTCAATATCCTACCGGCAGTTGCTTGCGTTCAGTTTGCATTGACACCTCCCGGGGTAGTAGGTATTTCATTGAATACTTCAAATCCCGGGCATGTTAAGAAAAATGTAGATTCAGTGTTGACCAAAATACCAAAAGAATTTTTTACTGAAATGGTTTTAAGTGATTTGATAAGCAAAGAATATCCATTTCTAGGCAATTGAAAATTTAATGTCAGAAATATAATATTATTATAATACTAATCAATTAATTCTATCAAGATGGCTAAACATCCGTTAACTAGTAAGGAAAACCTGGTTCCTTTTATTTTAATCACGGCATTATTTTTTCTTTGGGGAATTGCCCATGGCATGCTCGATACACTAAATAAGCATTTTCAGGAAATATTGCACCTTTCTAAATCGAACTCGGGGATTATCCAATTTTCGGTTTACACCGCGTATTTTCTCATGGCCCTACCAGCAGGTATTTTTATGAGAAGATTTGGTTACAAAAAAGGCATTGTGTTGGGGCTAATATTATTTGCAAGCGGTGCATTTTTAATTGCTGGTACAACATCATTTGAGTCATTTTGGCTTTTTTTAATTTGCTTGTTCATTATGGGTTGTGGGTTGGCTACTTTGGAAACAGCCGCAAATCCGTATACAACCAAATTAGGCCCACCAAATTCAGCAGCACAGCGAATTAATTTTTCAC
>CAVSGB010000363.1:0-4618 GCA_963726845.1 uncultured Bacteroidota bacterium
CTTATAACGGGCAGCTTATTGGTTGCTACAGTTTATGGTTATATAAAACAATATAATTTAAAAGGTCATGATAATTTCGCTGTAAGTGATGTTGCGAATGAAGTGCGTGAATGGTTTTGGAAAATTTTAGGAAGCAATATTGCATTACTTTTATTAATAATCGTCGGATTTTTTTTACTGATAATACCAGGCTTATACATTGCTATCCCTTTAAGTTTTATCACTGCAGTAATGGTTTTTGAAAATCGCCGTATGTCAATATCTTTCAGCCGATGCTTCAATTTATTAAAAGGCAATTGGTGGTGGGTTTTCCTGCTTTTGATTATAATTGGAATAATCATTATAGCAATCTCTTTTGCCTGTTCAATCCCATTTATAATTTTCGGGTTTACAAAAGCCCTGCATAATGTTCGTGACATTCATCAAAACCAGGCGTTATCAGATTTGAATGTTTTTGCCTATATAACAAATGCAGTTCGGGTATTGATTGTCTTTTTTACTAATATTATCATTTATATAGCATTTAGCTTTCAGTATTTTAGTATGGTAGAACAAAAAGAACGGCCTTCATTGGCCAAGAAGATTGAAAATATAGTTTGATAATGTGCCGATGTACCAATTAATCAATTTATCAATGACCAATGAGTCAATTTTTAATATCAAATATAATTTATATCAATACATCAGAACATTGGCATATTAGCACATCAGCATATTAGCACATTGGCACATCAGCATATTGGTACACTGACACATTGTTAAAGTTATGGCACTGAAACGCAGAATAATATTAATACTACTATTAACCGGATGTGGAGCCGGATATGCTGCACAGAAAGCGACTGATTCGGCAAGTACATTTTTGCAAACAGACTATACCAATATTAATTATGCAACGCCAGATACTTCTGCTTTTATTGGTTTCAGGCACGATCCGGATTTCAATTATTCAATAGAAAAACCTCCGATAAGCAACTTACTTCAACTTTTATTATTTCGTTTCTCAGGGTTTTTAAGTTCATTATTTAGAAACAGGGCAACATCTTACGTTTTCTTCATACTTTTCGCCGGTATTTTTATTTTTCTTTCTTTAAAACTTTTTGATAAAAAAGTACAATCTGTTTTTATTTTTTCAGGCAGGAATAAAACGAATGTAACAATAAACGAAGTAAATATTGGCAAAGAAAATTTTGACAAATTAATAAATGATGCTTTATTATCTGGTAATTTCCAGGTAGCTGTCAGGTTTTTGTACCATAAATTGCTATTTCACTTAAATCTCAAAAAGATAATTGAACTAAAATCTGAAAAAACAAGTTCTGAATTTGCACGTGAAATCTCCGACTCGCAGTTAAATTTAATGTTCCGGCAACTTTCAGGAACCTATAATTATGTCTGGTTTGGAAAATTTGAGTTGGATGAAATTGTTTTCAGGCAAATCAACGAACAGTTTTCCGTTTGCTTTAATTGGCTGGGTATTAAAGAATTGTAATGATTAAAAGAAGAGCTACATATTTTATTTTATTTCTTTTGTTCGCTGCATTCGTGTGGTTCGAGTCAATAAAACCAAGACAAATAGACTGGTCGTACAATTTCAGCTATCAAAGCAAAATGCCTTATGGATGTTTTGTCCTTTACAAATTCTTACCATCAATTTTTAAATACTCTGAAACCACTATAAATTATGACAATCCATATAGCTGGGAAAAAGCTTGTAAAGGATGTAACAATCGTGTAACCTTAATTATTTCAAACAATTTTTCACCGGACAGCAATGAATTCAAAGCGCTGAAAAGAAATGTTTTTGCAGGAAGCGATATCCTTATTTCGGCACAATTTTTCGACCAATTGATTTGCGATTCACTTGGTTTGACTATTAAAAACCCTATATTAAAAGGGTTACGGTCACAACAAATAAAACTGAATTTCACAAACCCGTTGCTTCGGTCAGATAAAAATTACAAGTTTAACATAAATGAATTTTCATATTTTGAAAAGTTCAATGCAAACAGGACAATTTTATTATCAACAGATTCTGAAAAGAGAGCAGTTTTTTTAAAAATACCTTACGGGAAAGGTTCATTTTACCTATGTTCTATGCCAGTTCTTTTTTCAAACTATTATTTACTTCACAATAATCCGGAGTACACTTTTAAATGCCTGTCGTATTTGAAATCCATAAATATTGTTTGGGATGAATATTACAATCAGCAAGGTTTAGGAATCCTGAAAAGTCAATCACCAATACGCTTTATTCTTAGTAAACCCGCTTTAAGAACAGCTTATTACTTATTGGTATTTACTGCTTTGTTGTTCATTTTTTTGGAAGGAAGGAGAAAGCAAAGGATTATCCCGGAATACAAACGTCCTGATAATTCTTCGCTTGATTTTGTTAAAACAATTGCAATGTTATTTTTCAATCAACGGAAAAACAAACACATGGCTGAAAAGAGGATAATATATTTTCACGATTATATTTACTCGCACTTTTTTATTAGGTTTGATGAAAGCGATAATTCTTTCACAAAACAACTTGTCGAAAAGTCAATGGTCAATGAAGCATTGGTAAATAAAATTATCAATACCATCCTTTGGATTAAGAAACAAAAAGAAATTAGTGATGCAGAATTGTTCGAATTCATTGATGTTACCAATAGGTTCATGTATTATGTCCAAATCAATAACCTTTAAACATTTAAATATTAATAAAAAAACTTAATATGTCGAATATTTCCAATATAATAGAAGGCCAGCGAAAGTTCTTCTTCGAAAATAAAACAAAAGAAATAAATTTTAGAAAAGGGCAATTAATAAAATTAAAAAAAGTATTGAAGGCCAATGAATCCAAATTTTACGATGCTATTTACAAAGACATGAAAAAATCTGAGTTTGAAGCCTATGCAACAGAACTTGGATTGGTTTATAACGAAATTAATTTTGCTATCAGGAACCTCGACAAATGGGCAAAAACTAAAAAAGTAAAAACAAACCTTGTAAATTTTCCTGGGAAAAGTATTATTATTCCTGAACCTCTTGGAAATTGTCTCATCATTGGGGCAAAAAATTATCCATACCAGCTGAGCCTTGCACCACTTGTTCCTGCCATAGCAGCAGGAAATACAGCTATTATTAAGCCAAGTGAATTAACTCCAAATTCTTCCAATGCATTGGCAGAAATTATAAATCAAAATTTTCCGGGTGAATTTATTTGTGTTGTTGAAGGAGGAATAGAAACAATAAGTGAATTAATAAACAATAAATTCGATAAGATTTTCTTTACAGGAAGTTCAAGAGTTGGAAGGGTTATTTTAGAAGTTGCTTCTAAACACCTAACACCCGTTACATTAGAACTTGGAGGCAAAAGTCCGGCTATTGTAATGCCTGATGCTAATTTAAAAATAGCTGCAAAGCGAATAGCTTTGGGCAAATTTTTAAACGCCGGGCAAACCTGCATAGCGCCAGATTATTTGTTGCTTCATAAAACGATAAAAGTTGAATTTCTAAAACTGTTGTGCGACGAAATAAATAAAAAATATGGTAATACAGCTTTGAATAGTGAAGCATACATCCAAATTATAGACCATAAAAGTTTTGTAAACCTGGTTGGGCTAATTGATAAGGGGAAAATTTATTTTGGCGGAAATTTCAACGAGGAAGAACTTTTCATCTCACCGACAATATTAGATAATGTTTCATTTGACGATAAAATAATGGAGAATGAAATTTTCGGCCCCATCCTGCCAGTTATTGAATTTAATAATCTCGATGAAATTATTCATAAGTTAAAACAACACCCAAAATCTTTATCGCTTTACATTTTCACCAAATCAAAAAGTGATTGGGAAAAAATTATTCATGAAATTTCGTTTGGCGGAGGTGCAATCAATGATACATTAATGCAAACATTAAATCCAAACCTTCCTTTTGGAGGTGTAGGATACAGTGGTATAGGCAATTATCACGGCGAAGCAGGTTTCAAAACATTCTCACATTATAAGAGCATATTAAAGAAATCAACATTGTTCGATCCCATTATAAAATATCCTCCTTATAAAACCTGGAAGCTTAATATTTTGAAGTGGCTGCTTGAGTGGGTGTAATTAAAAATATGTTGAAAAAAAGCCAAATTCCTGATTAATATTTACCGGGAAATTATACCTTTGCTGGCTCAAAAATCAGGTTTTTATTAGTCAAGGACTTATCCCGGAGAGCGTTGAATTGATAAGGGTAATCTAAATTCCTATAATTCAAAAAAATATTTAGCGCCGTGTTTGTTTTTTCGAAAAATAAAATACCTTTGCAACCCATTTTAATAACAATATAAGTAATTCATTGATTGTATGCCAACAATACAACAATTGGTAAGAAAAGGAAGAAAGAAACTGGAGTTCAAGAGCAAAGCCCCTGCACTCAACAGTTGTCCGCAACGTCGCGGAGTTTGTACACGTGTTTACACAACTACACCAAAGAAGCCAAATTCTGCGATGCGTAAAGTTGCACGTGTAAGATTGACAAATGGTATAGAAGTTACAGCGTATATTCCCGGTGAAGGTCACAATCTTCAGGAACACTCGATTGTCCTTGTACGAGGTGGACGTGTAAAAGACTTACCAGGTGT
>CAVSGB010000364.1:0-4360 GCA_963726845.1 uncultured Bacteroidota bacterium
GATGTTGTCCTTTCCCTGCCAGTTTTTAATTGCATCATCAAGCTTTTTGCGTTGACTTGCAAAACTTTCGTTTTGAATAATCAATAACAATTGTTTAAACTGACTTACCATAAATTTTTTGTTTTTTTCACCTCCGAACTGGTCAAAATAACCATCCGTTGACATATAAAACTTATCGTCATCAATCCAGTCAATTTCTATGTACCTGAATGGGTAGATATCATTAACATATACACCAATTGGCATTTTATCGCCTTTTAATTCAATAATATCATTATTGCGAATGATAAATAAAGAATTGTTGGCTCCTGCAAACTGAAGTTTATGGCAATTTCTGTCAAAAATACAAAGCGAAATATCCATTCCATCTGAAGAGTCGAATTGTTCCTGGTTCTGGCGCAATGATTTTTTTATTTTACTTCTGAGGATGTTTAATAAATTAGCAGCTGAATCCCAACTATTTGAACGTGCAATTTCATTTAAAAGTGAAATGCCGAGCATGCTCATAAATGCACCCGGAACACCATGCCCAGTGCAGTCGGCAAGTGCAATAAATAATTTATCTTCTCTTCGGTCTATCCAATAGAAATCACCACTTACAATATCTTTTGGTTTAAACAAAATGAAAAAATCCTTTAAATTTTTGACAAACCATTTTTGTGGAGGAAGAACGGCAGTTTGAATATGTTTTGCATATAAAATGCTGTTCGTAATATCCAAAGCCTGTTTTGTAATTTTAAATTCAAATTCTTTTCGTTGGGTAATATCAGAATCAATTGTTAACAGGTGGGTAATTTCACAATAAGAATTTAAAACAGGTGTCAAAGTTGTTTGCGTCCATATTCCTTTACCATCGCCCGTAATGTTCAATGCTTCGTAAAAAACTGACTTCTTTTTTTGTATACATTCTTCTAAAGTATTTTTAATATCGGGGTTAAAACTTGTCTGAAGTAAATTATTTCCTCTGGTCTTTACAAATTCTTCTAAAGAATAGTTATAAATCCTGGTAAAACATTCGTTTACCCACAGGATATTTCCCAGGGCATCCATAATCATAATAGCGTTGTCGGTTTTTCTGGCAACAAGGGAAAGATGCTCCAGTTCAATGTTTTGTTTTTCTATTTCTTTATTTCGAATATTAAGTTCCTGTGTTCTTAAAGCAACTTTCTCTTCCAATTCATCATAAGCTACTTTTAACAATTGTGATGAAGTCTCGATTTCTTGTTTTTGAAGTTCAATTCTTTTGTATGCATCAGCATTTAAAATTGCTATGGTAATATAATTTGCCAAATTTTTTAAAATTCCCAGGTGATACCCGTTGTAAGCGTGGGATTGAAAAGACTGGACTGTGAATACCCCTATTTTTTGTCCCTGATTAATGAGAGGCAGATATATAAAAGATTGTCGCGTTTCAAGCGGCTCATTGAATAAAAGAGTTGAAAAGTATTTTCCGCAATTCTCGTCAAAATGATCACATAAAATTTCTTTTTCATAAACATAACAATGAACACTCCATCGGTTTGTATCCTGCATATCTTCGAAGCCGGTCATAATGTGCATGGTTTCAGCCCTGATACCATAAAAATCCATGCCGTTTTTCGATTTATTATAAATCCCAATTGCCAGCAATGAAGCATCCAGTATCCTGGTTATATTATCAAAGGCTGCCCTAATTATCTGGCCTGCTTCTAATTTTGACAAAATTTCCCTGCCAATAGCGCTAAGTTTTTCAATATTTTTTCCTGCCTCATTCAGTTCCTTCCGTCTTAAAAGTACCTCGGTAGTTCTCTGATGCACTTTGTCAAGCATGATGCTTACTTCATAAGATATTTGTCCAATTTCATCATTTGCCGGGAACCTGTGAAGTTTGAATTTGCGCGAGAAATTATTGTTGATAATTAATTTTATTGACTTTCGAAGAAATGACAATTCTCTATCTAACCTTCTGAATACAAAAAACAAATTGGCAAAGACAAATAATAGCCCGGCAATATTTACAAACAACAAAACAATGATAGGGCCTTTAAAATATATGTTTATAATTTGAACAGAAAATGATATTCCAGTAAATACTGAAAACAGAATATTATAGAACCTGATTGTTTTGTAATATGGTAACTTCTCCATCAGAAAAAAATTTACTTGTCAAAATTAATATTTTAAATTTAAGGGGTTAATAAATATTTTTATATCTATTATATTTTAAATGTATACAATTAAACTAATTATATAATTATTATATAATAATAAATTAATTTACCCCCATTTAAAAACTAAAATATATTTTTTCGTATAATTTTGTAAATATTTAATTCTTTTAATCAAATGGGAAATTATCATATTTTATTTCTGGGAATTAATCTTATTCTTCTAATAGTAATTTTTGTTTCTTACAAATTTTATTTAAAATTTAAAAGGCTGAACCTTTATCTTGTTGGGCAAGTTTCTGAAAATCAAAAGAAAATAGATTTATTAAGAATAGATATTACGAAAAAAGAAAATAATATCAAAGAATTGGAGAAGTTGGCACGGCTTGTTATACAAAGCCCAAACGGGATTATGGTAATGGATGCTGAAGGCAACGTTCTTTGGATTAACCAGGGTTTTACTAATATGTACGAATATAATTACAAAGAATTCATTGCTGCCCGTGGCGGAAATATCCGTAAAACAAGTTTTAACCCGCGGGTGCAGGAAAGGTTGGAACGATTGGAACGTACAAAAAAACCTGTTATGTACGAGGCAATTAATGTTACAAAAACAGGTAAAAATTTATGGACACAAACGGCATTGGTACCAATCTTAGACGAAAATGGCAAAATTGATGGAATGGTAACAATTGATTCGGACATTCACAAACGCGTAACAATAAGCGATAACCTGATAGAAAAATTAGAAGACATCAACCACAAAATTGACCACATGAGCAGCCAGTTCGACAATCTTGTGGTTCAAACCAAATCGCTATTCGACAGCATTAACGAATCAAAACAAATGATTGGAGAAACAGGCCAAATTATTAAGTTCGTAAAAGATGTTTCCGATAAGAACCAAAATTTTAGGCATAAATGCTGCCATTGAAGCTAATATTGCTGGAAAAGCAGGCAACGGGTTTCGGATAATAGCCGGAGAAATTGTAGATATATCTAATAAAACAGTCAATTCCGTTAAAAGAATAGTAGGGCTTTTAAATTCTGTAAGCAACAAACAAGAACAATTAATAAAAGAAAAGGCTGTTTCTGAAAATACAATTTTGGAACATGAAAAACTTATACACCAGCTTAAAATTGAGATTGGCGAAGTGGAGAAAGCAATTGCAGATTTGAAATCTTTGAATTAATATTTTTGGGACTGCTGAATAATTGTCCGCTTGCATTTGAATCAAAATCAGAATGGTTTTTTTGTTCAATAAAAAATTCAAGAATAATTGATTTAGAAATTAAATAATTTCAGATAGTAATTTGATTTTTCTTTAAGTTTATTTGCTTAATTTAACAACAGAATTATTGAATAAACAGAAACTGTACCAAAATAAATATAGGCACCAGGATCAATAAGGACCAAGCCATATAACCGAAAAACGAAGGCATTTTAATATCGTTTTCTTCAGCAATTGATTTGACTATCATATTTGGGGCATTCCCTATATAAGTTATGGCGCCCATAAAGGAAGCGCCTGCAGTTATAGCGATAAGCGTTGTTGGAATTATATTTGTCATAAAAAGGTTTGGCGCAATATGAAAGGCAGATGCCGGCGCTGCGGCAGTATTGAAAAACATCAAATAAGCAGGCGCGCTGTCGAGAAATGCAGATAACCCGCCCGACAACCAATAATACATCCCATTTATGGGTTTTCCTTGAACATTCGATAAACTATGGACAATAAAACCCATCGGGCCACCCATCCCAGCACGGAGCATAGCAATAAGCGGGGCCATACAAATGAAAATTGCTGCAAATATTTTTCCGACTTCAATAATCGGGTGCCATGTAAAATTGTTTTCAGCCCTGATTTCTTTTGATGTAATTTTTACTGAAATATAAGTAACGAGGATTAGGATTAATATTTCAACCAATTCGCTCAAAGGCATTGGCACATGGTATAAAATAAAAGCTGTGCCGAAATCAAAACCCGAAATGATTACAGCAAATACCACAAAAATCATCAATATAATATTCCATCCACCGTCTATATAAATTTTATTTTTACCCGGGTTTACCTGTTTTGATGGTTCTTTTTTGAAATAGAATAAATCAATAATAAAATAAATTGAAATAAGCAAGAATGTCGTCAGGGCAGTAGGGGCAAGCAATTTGCTTGTTGGCCAGAAAAAAGGGATTTTACTGATGAAGCCCATTA
>CAVSGB010000365.1:0-5646 GCA_963726845.1 uncultured Bacteroidota bacterium
GCGATTTGATAATTTGTATTTGATTTTGGATTATTAATGGATTTTGATAAATTAGCAAATGATTTAAAATCGGCCAGTAAAATTTTCTTTTCATTGATAGCTTATTCCAAAATTTAAAGATTTGATAAAGAAGAAAAATAAAACGGGCGGCAACATCGGCTCACCGTCCATGCGGGTTTCAGAATGTTTGGAAGTTTATTTCACGTTGGCAGGTTTTGTGTCGGTGGATAAATTCGTTCTTCGCAATCCCGCACGGTCGGTAGCCGCAAGCGTTACCTGCAAGGCTAAGACGGCATTCTGAGGACTATTCATGAGTTTAAAAAATAGTTAAAATTTAGAGCAAGGTTCAGACAATTTCGTATTTTTGTTGCATGTATTATAGACGTAAGATATTATTAGCTCTTTTAGAGACTTTTGATAACAGGCTTGATAAAATTAGTCTGCAAAAATTATTAATGCTTGTAACTAAGCAACAACTAAAACCTGATTTTTATTTTGTGCCTTACAAGTTTGGTTGTTTTTCGTTCCAAGCAAATGCAGACCTCGTAACAATGACTAAATACAATCAAGTAAGGACTGAAGACAAATGCTGGGTTAAAACCGATTCTGAAAAATATTTATTAAGTCTCAAGGAAAGAGACCGTCAAGCAATTCGTTATATTAAATTACAATATGGAAATAAAAATGCTGATGAGTTAATAAAATATACTTATGTAAAGTTTCCATATTTTGCTGTAAATAGTTCAATAGCAAAAGAAAGATTAAGTCAAGAAGAATACCAAAAGGTAATCGAATCACGGCCAAAATCAGACAAAACTATCCTATATACAATTGGATATGAAGGAGTGAGTCTTGAGGAATACTTGAATAAACTAATTATAAATGATATTAAAGTACTTTGCGATGTTAGAAAGAATTCCGTGAGTATGAAATATGGTTTTAGTAAATCTCAATTGCAAAAAGCTTGTGAAGGTGTTGGCATTAATTATCTTCACATCCCTGAATTGGGGATTGACTCGGACAAACGACAAGATTTAAGTACTCAAAAAGATTATGATAAATTATTTGCAATATATCGTTCTGATATATTATCCCAAACAATAGATGCACAAGATAAATTGTTAAGTTTATTAAAAGAACATAAACGTATAGCTTTGACATGCTTTGAGGCAAATATATGCCAATGTCATAGAAAACATTTGGCTGATGCTATCATCAAACTTCCTGATTTCAAATATGAATTGAAGCACCTATGATATGGCATTGACAAAACTATTAATTACGGTAACAACCTATCCTTTACCATCGAGAAGTTATGATGAATTAGTTTGCACAGCCGGTGTAACAGAACAAGGCGATTGGATTCGTATTTATCCAGTTCCTTTACAGTTTTTGAAAGGGTTAAGAAAGGACGGGAAAGTAAAATCATATAAATACACTTGGATTGAACTTGATTTAAA
This sequence comes from uncultured Bacteroidota bacterium, assembly GCA_963726845.1. Taxonomy (GTDB): domain Bacteria; phylum Bacteroidota; class Bacteroidia; order Bacteroidales; family DTGW01; genus CAVSGB01. The sequence continues at coordinate 1,461 of CAVSGB010000365.1, forward strand.
AAAACGCACTGATGATTTTCGACCAGAAAGTCGCTCACCTTATGATTATAGCTTTAAAGATATTGTAATACATGGTGAGCTTGGTACTGAAAATAATTGGGCTGAGCGAAAGAAATATTGTACAAAAAAGGTTTATTCAAATTTATCGCAATTAATTTTGGATTCTCAAAAGCCACTAAATATTTCACTTGCAACTTTTAAACCAACTGAATTTATAGGTTTTGAAATAGAAGAGGACGAGCGTGAATGGAAAAAAGAATGGAGAGAGCAAATCAACCAGTTACAAATTAACTTTGGTGAGCCAGAAAAGAACCTTCAACGGGAATTAATTTCAAAAATTCCATACAAGTTTTATTATAAATTTAAAGACGACCAAGGTGCAATAAGTAGATTAATGATTGAGGATTGGGAAATTGGGGCATTATATTGGAATTGTTTAAAATCGTCTGATGGTGATGAAATTATAGCATTACAAAAAGTTAGAGAACAATATGAAATAAACTTTTTAAAAAATAAAGACCTTTATTTGTTCTTGGGTTCAACCAAAGAATGGCATATGCGTAGAGCGAAGAATCCATTTGTTATTATTGGAGTATTCTACCCTAAAAAGGAAAGTCAATTAAGCTTATTCTAAACTTTGACATAGTTATGTATAAAAGAAAAAACAAGCCCAGCAGGTAACATCGGCTCATACGTAATGCGGGGTTCAGCGTTATACGAGCAGCATATCCCGCAGGCGAGTTTTGTAACGCCAGACAAGTTAGCAGCCACGCAATCCCGCACTACGCATAGCCGAGAACCGTTAGCGGTTATACTGGTTACGATATATTCAAGCAATATCTAAAATGAAATTATATGTATATTTCAATTGAAAACAGTCATAAACTTGACGTAATTGTTAAGTCTTTTGAGGTAGCCTATCGTTCATATATCGTTGATAGACTTAAAAAAGAATTTCCAACTTTAAATGATTTTAGTAAATCAGTGTTTGCATTATATGATTCAATTGAACACAGTTCAATTGTAAATGCTTCTAAAACTAAAAGCAAATTAATTAAGATTAAAAGAGAAGTAGGGAAATATTATAGCATAATTGATGATTGTTATCTATGCTATTTCAATAAAGATTATCATGATAATAATGTACCATATGTAAGTGATCTTGTTGATTTTGTTAATTTTTATTATGGCAATTGTTTTCATGATGTTTCAAATGGATTTATCACGGTTGAAGAGTTTAATGATTATTCATCAAAATATCATTTAATTCGAAATAATCTTTCCCATCCAGCTTCAAGTAAGATATTAGTTTCAAGGACAAAAGAAGTCATTTCTTTTATAAAACGTATTTTAAATAATATTGATGATGACTATTTCTGGTACATAAGTAAAAAGGAAATAAAAAATAAAATTGATAATTTCATTAATTCAATAGAACAAAATCCATTGAAGATTCACAATCTTCATGACATTACATTTCAACATAAGAAGATTGTTTGTAGAGAAGCTGAATTGTTAAGTATTCGCGATTTACTTTTTGGTAAAGATTTAGGTTATAGAAAATCTGGATCTTTAGTTATATATGGATATGGAGGAGTTGGAAAAACTGCACTTGTACTTGAGTTTATATACAGAACAATTAAAGATATTTATGATAATCTTATTTCAGAAAGATTCGATTTTGTTCTATTTTTTACAAGCAAAGATGAAGTTTTGACATATTCTCAGACTACTGGAAATGTTTATGTGAATGAAATAGTAAGACAAATCAATACTTTTGATGATTTTAAAACTAATTTATTTAGGTATCTAAACATTTCAAATGTTAGTGATTTAAATAAATTTAAAGGGATTGTAGTTATTGATAATATTGAGAATATATCAAATGAAGAAAAGAGTAAATTCTTTGATTTTATAAAACAATCTCCTAGAAGTATACAATACATAATCACAAGTAGAGTTGAAGAACCTGCCGAAGATAAAATTCATTTAAAAGAGTTTAAAGAGCTTGCGAAAGGTATAGAATTTATAGATACTTATATTTTAGAAAATAATTTATCTATTGTCTTAACAACTAACCAAAAAAGCGACTTAGTTAATAATGCAAAAGGGAACACTTTAATTTTAGTTCTATCACTTCAATCATTGGAAGATGGAAAGATCAGTTTTGATGAAATTATAACAAACTTAAGGGCAATTTCGACAGGAAGCCTTGAGATTATTGCTGATTTCATGTATAAAAACACTTTAACACAAGCAATTGATGAACTTTTAAATGATAACTATAAGCCAATAGAAATACTCAAGATAATTTCTCTTTATGAAGTTCCTATTGATTTATATTCAATTAGTTCTTTAACTGGTTATGTTATAGGTAAAGTTGAATATGTATGTAATTATTTAACTACAAGATTAATACTTGATAAAAAGGGAGAATCTTTTGTTTTAAATGAATTTGCAAATAAGTTTGTATTTATAAAATATTTACCAGATAGAATTGAGAAATCTGATATAAAATCTAAAATTAGAGAATATCAGGAAAAATTGAATAATCAACTTGATAAATTAGAAAGACTAAAAGTAAAAGAGCCATTATTGAATAATATAATGGAAGATTGGAAACCCCTTAATTCAATAGATAAAATTGCTATTTCTGACACTTTTAGTTTATTTGGTAAAGCCAAAGACGCCGTAGATTCAAGAAATTATAAAATCATTGATCAAATTCGTCAAGATATTTTAAGAAATGAGAAAATGTCTTCTCATCCCTATATTAAAGTTCAAAAAGCAAGGATTCATGAACTACTTTTAACAATTTATCGAAAGAAACAAGATCATGATAAGTTACTAGAAATAATGAAATGTAGTTATGAGGAAGTCATTGAAAGTATTGATTTTTATTATACTTACATTAAAGGAACTAGATCACATGGTTCTATTTTATGGAAATATGGATTATTCCTTTTGACAAATCAACAATATAAAAATTGTATTAGATATATTGAAGATGGTGTTGAAATCTTCGATAAACTTAATATTAAAGACAAATTGTATTATACTATGGTAAATAATTTATGTCGTGCTTATTATAAAGTTTATCAAATAAATAAAAATACTCGATATATTCTTCAGTTAAAAAAAATGTATGAAAGTGTAGTGGAAAATAGAGCAAATGTTGAAAAATTAGGATTTAATGTAACAGAATTTATTAAAAACTATAAAACAATAATAGAAATAAAATAGTACAACCGCTAACATCGGCTCATACGTAATGCGGGTTTCAGAGGTTTTCAAATATAGTTCTTTTTAATTATATTTGGTTATATTTTGATAAATAGTGCGATTAAATCCCGCACATACGCATAGCCGAGGAACGTTAGCTGCAAGGCAATGAAAACTCGCGCACATATGATATACATGAGAATTTTTATAATGATTATTTGGACTTCAAGTCTAATATCATGCGGACAATTTCGAGACAATAAAACTAAAACTGAAGTAAAACCAACGACTGATAATATAATGAATGATATTGAAAAACTACTTGTCAGCACAATGCCTTTTGTTGAAGGACTTTTAAAAAATCATGGAGAGTTTTTCCCTTTGGCGTCCGCTATTAAGACTAATGACAGCATTGCTCAAGTTGGGACTTATGACGGTGACGATAGACCTTTGTCAGACAAATTGATAGTAGACTTAAAAAAAGCCTTTAGAGCAAAAAAGGATGACTATAAAACCATTGCAATTTTTTATGATGTGAGAGTTGTTGACCCAGATACCAAAGTTAAAACAGACGCTGTTGCAGTATTTGTTGAGACTAAAAATGACGACTCAGCATTTACGTTTTATTATCCTTATACTTTGACAAAGGACAAACAACTTACATTTTCAAACCCATGGAAAAATAAAATGACTAAAGAAATATTTAATGATTAAACAATTGATAATAAATGCCCAGCAGCTAACACGTGGTATAAAAAATTGCCGGGACAGTGGGTTATGCAAGGGTTTAGCTTTTATTAAACTTAGCTGTACCTTGATAGATAATCGCTTCGAAAACGGCAACTTTTCATACCACCACCGTTATGCACAATTAGTATGAAAAAATCTAGACAACATATAATAATAAATGCGTTTAAAAGTCTTATTCGATTTTTAAAGAAGCACAATACTTTGTTTCAAATAT
>CAVSGB010000366.1:0-6674 GCA_963726845.1 uncultured Bacteroidota bacterium
TTATATGTAACAGGTTACTATTTTCAGTATTGCTTTCTTTCATTTCCAGTTTGACTTCACCGCCAATAATAAATCCGTACCTTAAATTATATTTTAATACTTCACCTGAAGCATAAAAAGTATTTGGAAGGATTTTTATAGTTTGGGGAAATACATAAAGATTAAGAAATGCTGATAGATAAAAAAAAAGGAAAATTCGTGCCACAATAAATATTTTATAAAATCAAAACAATTAAAAAGTCAGTGATTTACGTTTTGGAATGGTAGTTGTAAAATCTTTTAAATAGAATGGCTCAAAATATGCCAGGTTTTCGAATTTCTTTTGAAGATAAGCATCGTAAGCAATACTCACCATATAACTTGCATTTGGCCTGAGCCCGTCAACAAAAAATGCATTCGGGTGCTGGATCAAATGTTTACATTTTTCAGCGCCACTTCCCCAAAAAAGCAACTTTCTGTGAAAGCAAAATATCAATAAATGAAGTTTCCTGGATAATTTCTGCCTCGATTTCTCCTACCAATTTCCTCCTTGCAGTTAAAAAAAGCCCTGTATACTTCCATACGCCTTGCATCTATCATAGGGCACAGAAGAAGATCAGTTGTTTCTAATTTCATTTTTCTGAGGAATAGCGATTGAAGAAAACCCTGTGCCAGCAATTGAAGTGTATTAACTGAAATCAGGGGCAAGCCAAGAGCATAACAAATTCCTTTTGCACATGATACGCCTATTCTCAATCCAGTAAAAGAACCTGGCCCTTTACTAATTGCAATTGCATCAAGCGAATTAATTTCAATATCTTTCTCTCGCAATAATTTTTCAATCAGTATAGTTAGCATCGAGGCATGAGACTTCTCGTCGGATATTTCTAATGTACCAATAAGCTCATAATCGCTGCCAAGTGCTATACTACATATCTTTTCAGAAGTTTCAATTGAAAGTATCAGGGCCATTCTAATATTTTGATTGCCAAACTTACATGAATTTGGTTAAAATATAACAATCAAAATAAAAAAGCAGGAATATTTTTATTTCAAATTAATTATTTCGCTTGAATAGACAATTAATTCTGAGGAATTTTAAGAAATTGCATTTCTATTTTTATAAACCAGTATTAGAAAACGTTAAAAAACTTCTCCTCATACCTAAAAGCCTAAGAAGCTTGAATGAATTTATTTCTCACCAAACAAATCTTTTTTATCTTTTACATTAATTAGCATACTGTCTTTTAATTTCCTTGAAATAGCGCTATATGGAGCAGTTATAACTTCTTCGTTCTCATTTAGTCCTTCAGGGATTTCAATATAATTGTTATCCTGTATCCCGGTTTTGACTTTTCGGGCCTGGCTAATGATTTCTCTTTTATAAAAACGATTTCATTTTGTTTTGAGCTTTCAATATTTGTTTTTTTCAATTCCTTTTCTAATGATTTATCCTTTGGCTTTTTCCCCAGGGCTGAATCAGTGCGTGTTGTGACAGCTTCTATTGGCACAGAAAGCACGTTTACTTTTTTCTTGGTTTGAATATCTACATTAGCAGTCATCCCGGGACGAAACGGATAAAGTTTTGAAGAAGTAATAAGTTGCTTGTAGGAACTTTCAAGTAATTTAATTTTTACTTCAAAGCTTGTAACCTGGTCGGCTGAAGTCTGACTTGAATTGGTTGCTGAATTTGCAATTTCAGTTACGATACCTTTAAACTTTTGATCAAGGTATGCATCAACCTCAATTATCGCAGTATCACCGAGGTTTACCCTGACGATATCGTTTTCATTGACATCGACCTTTACTTCCATCTTGCCAAGGTCGGCAACCCGGAGCATCTCCGTACCAGTCATCAAATCTGTACCTACGACCCGCTCGCCTTTTTCAATTTCTAACTTTGTTACAATACCATCGATAGGAGAATATACACTTGCCTTTAATAGCTTGTCATCGGCAACTTTCAAAGAAGCTTCAGCGCTTTTAACATTAAACCCGGCCGATTTGACATTTTGCTTAGCTGCTTCAACATCGGCCTTTGCACTTTCGAATTCTGCCACCGAAGCGTCCCAATCTGATTTAGAAATTGTAAATTGCTCCCAAAGTTTCTTGTTCCTTTCATAAGACAAATTTGATTTATTGAATTGAGCTTCAGACTGTTGAAGCCGTGCTAAAGTATTTTCATAATTGGCCTTTGATGTGTTAACAGCGGCAACATTCATGTCGCGCTGAGAAATGTACATGTCTGGCTTAATCTTTAGTAGCACTTGCCCTTTTTTGATTGTTTCGCCTTCCTTAATGAACAATTCAACTATTTCGCCGGAAACATCAGCACCAATCTTCACTTCCGATTCTGGTTGAATTTTCCCATTAGCAGTAATTAATTCATAAATAGTCCTTTTTTGCACTTTTTCAACTGCAACATTCAATGGTTTTTCGCCACCGAACCATCTTGCTTTTTTGCCTATAATTGCAATTACGATCAAAGCTGCAACAGAAATTAGCAAGTATTTTAATAATTTTGAAGAGAACATCAGTTTATTGTTTTAAATTAAGGAACGAATTTATAAATGTTTATACATTAAAAAAAATGTTGATATCAATTGATTGCATTTCGATGAAAAATTTTCGAATAGCTATATTTTAGCAAAAAATATGACAATCGAACGAGCAAATACTAAATTTATCAGTATCCCTGGCATTGGTGAGGTCAGCATTACCAAAAACAGGCTTAGCCGAAGGCTTCGCATTTCGATAAACAGAAATAAAATAGTAAAGGTCAGTATTCCTTTCAGGATAAGCTTTTCTGAAGGGGAGAAATTTTTATTTGAAAAAATAGACTGGGTAAGGCAAAGTATTGAAAAATTCGATAAATATGTCCAAAAACCAGTTTTAATTGATGTGCAAACAGAATTTTTAACCCGTTCAAGGTCTTTAAAACTAGCTGAAGAAGATATTGATAATTTTCGAATGAATATTTCCGGATCGGAAATACAAATTATTTATCCAGGCAAAATTGATTTGAAAAGTCCTAATGCCCAGGCAAAAATAAAATATTTGTTGATTGAAGCGATGCGCCTGGAATCGAAAGAATACTTTCCATTACGGGTTGCTGAACTCGCCCGCATGAATGGGTTTAAATTTAGTTCTGTTAAAATAAGAAACTCCAAATCGCGCTGGGGAAGTTGTTCATATCTGAATGACATTAGCCTGAGTTTACATTTAATATGCCTTCCGGATGCCTTATCTGATTATGTCATTTTGCACGAATTAACACATACTATTCATAAAAATCATGGTTCGGAATTCTGGAAATTATTGGAAAAAGTTGACATTTATGCAAAATCAAGATCAAAAGAGCTTAAGCGCTTCAGGCAAAAACACTGGGTTTTGTGAATTTTATATATAATTAATATAAAGATTTTTTGCCATTAGTATTTAATATATTGTCAATTATGCTAATTTTGTGCCCAGAATATTTTGTCAGATAAAAAAAAATTAAGATTTTTGTATTACGAAATATTTTATGACTTATTTTTGCAACGTTATTAATTCTAAAAAACAAATGAAAAAATTATTATTGTTATCAGTTATTGCAGGTTTAGTAATCACTGCATGTGGACCAAGTGCTGAAGAACTTGAAGCACAAAGAATTGCTGACTCTACCAAAATGGCTGACTCTCTTGCTAAAGTTCAAGCTGAACAACAGAGGGTAGCTGATTCTATCGCTGCCGCTGCTGCTGCTGACAGCGCTGCTAAAGCTGCTGAAGCTGCTAAAGCTAAAGGTGCTAAAGGTGCTAAAGGTGCTAAGAAAGCAAAAAAATAAGCTGGTAGTTCAGAAAAAACAAGGAGTGCTATTCACTCCTTTTTTTATTTAGGTTTACTTATTTTGATTTTTGGCTGTTTTCAGTTGGCGACATGCCAAAATAGTTCTGAAAACAAGTGGAAAAGTATTGATGTGAACTTAAGCCAACAGTAAAGGCTACTTCAGAAATATTTATCTTTTTCTGCTGCAATAAATAAGCAGCTTGTTTTAATCGGATTGTCCGGACAAATTCACTCGGGGTTTGACTAGTTAATACTTTTAACTTTTGTTATAAATTCGCCCTGCTCATTCCCAAATCTGAACCAATATCTTCGATATTGAGTTCTGTATTTGAAATATTTTCTTTTACCAAATCCATTGCTTTTTGTAAGAACTTTTCATCTGGCGAAGTGAGGGTCATTTCCTTGGCTTCGAAACTAATCGATTTAGCAAATTTACTGATTAGAACACATCGCAATTCTATGAGTTTCTCGACCCTTACCAGCAAATGCTGTGGATGAGAAGGTTTAGGAATATAAGAATCAGCCCCGGTTTCAAGCCCTTCAATATGGTTTTCGGTCGAAGTTCGCGCAGTTAAAAGAATTACCGGAATATGACTGGTTTTTATTCTTGTGCACAATTGTATACCATCCATTTTTGGCATTATGAAGTCGCTTACTATCAAATCGGGCACTTCTTTTTGGGCAGCATGCCAGCCTTCTTCATCATCATCTGCTTCAATAACAATATTGACAATTTTTGCATTACTATTCCAAACATTATCGATATTTGTAGTGTTTCGTTTGAACCTATAAGTACCTGGATATATACTTGTAAAAGTGTCATTTCGCTGATATAATTTTTGTTAATCATTTTTTGGGTGAAGCCCTCCAGTAACAAACATATTTTTCTTCTCTGGTGCAGTAAATTCATTTGCATTAAACAAACAAAAAGATGAACTTAAATTATCAGAACTTAGTCAATAACTTACGATTATATTGAAACGATAGATTAACATTTCAATTAAAACTAAAAAGACAAAATAATCAATCAATAGTTTTTAATCTAATACAACAAATGGAAGATTATTCATAAATAACTAATTATGGATAACTTTTTTTAGATATAATTTCAGGTGAAATATCGAATGGTGCTGGCCTTAAGAAAAGCTTGTTGTTCGGTACTAAATCCGGTTGGAAAAATAACGATGGTGAAGACTCCATAAGCATGAAAGGGAAAAGTTATTCTGTTTATAAGTTGGAGAAAAAATAGGTTTATAAATTTAATATTCAAACCAAAATAAGGGCATAATGAAGTTTTCTGTTTTTTTATCGGCATTACTAACAAGCATAAATTTGGTAGCCCAGAAACCAATTTTGCCTGATTTCCAGGCTGACCCGTCAGCCCGGGTTTTTGGCGATACCTTATGGATTTACCCATCGCATGATATTGCCGGAAGCCATGGATGGGATATGGTTGACTGGCATTGCTTTTCTTCAACCGACTTGACCAATTGGACAGATCATGGCGTAATCTTCGGTTTGAAGGACTTAACATGGGCATCAAAATATGCCTGGGCTCCCGATTGTATCAATAGAAACGGGAAATATTATTTTTATTTTCCTGCCGATTTTCAAATTGGCGTTGCGATAAGCAAATCACCTGCCGGCCCTTTTAAAGACGCGCTGGGCAAGCCGATTATTGCTAAAGACGAAGGTGGCACTACCGCCATAGATCCTTGAGTTTTTATCGACGACGATGGCCAGGCATATTTGTATTATGGACAAAACAGCCTTCGTTTGGTAAAGCTTAAAGCCGATATGATTACCAAAGACGTTGAAATTAAAACCATTCCGCTGCACAATTTTCACGAAGGTATTTGGATGCATAAGCGGAACGGATTGTATTACTTGTCCTACCCATCCGATAAAGGCGATAAGATTGCCAATTTGTTGGAATACAGCATTGGCAAATCGCCTTATGGGCCTTTTGAATATAAAGGTATTATTATGGATAATCGCTCGCGAAATGTACACCACTCCATCGTCAAATTCAAAGATAAATGGTATTTGTTTTATCATGTCCAGGGCCAAGCCCTTTTGAGCGCAGGGTATGTGTGGAAAGCCTTGAATACAATCCTGATGGAACGATAAAGCCAATTAAAATGACTAAAGACGGGGTTAGTGTCATCAAAAATTGAGAATAAATTTAAACTTAATAATATGCAAAAACTATATTCATTGCTTTTTCTTTCAATACTTTGGGTGAATTCGTTCTGCAACAACCTTAATCCAATTATAAGTTATGAAAAAGTGCAGGATGGAGCGCTGATAAAAACAACTTCAGGCTTAATGAAGCTTCGTGTTATTAACGACAAAATAATACAAGTCATCGTTTCGCCTCAACAAAAGATTAAAAATACGCCCAATTTATCAGAGGTAGAAAATTTGCCTGTTTTTAGTTCTTTTAAAGTTTCCGAAGATAAAGAAGATCTAATCCTTTCAACAAGCCTGATAACAGCCCGTGTTTCAAAAAATGATTCGCGTGTCAGGTTTTTCGATCATCAGGGAAAATTGATTTTAGCCGAATGTGAAAATGGAAAGATGATAACAGAAAACTTCCTGCCTTCTGATTCTGCTTATATGGTTCAGCAGTCATTTGATTCACCGGCTGATGAAGCGATTTATGGGCTTGGTCAGTACCAATACGATGTAATGAACTGGAAAAATTCGTACATGCGCATGCAACAGCAAAATACGGCCATTGCAATGCCTGTGATAGTTTCAAATAAAGGGTACGGCATTTTCTGGAATAATTATTCTTTGACAGAATTCAATCCCGAACTGAACGAAATCGTTCTTTCCGGTTTGGATAATAACAATTTTAACGC
>CAVSGB010000367.1:0-4641 GCA_963726845.1 uncultured Bacteroidota bacterium
CTATTTCGTTACCAATGTGGCCTTCCATGTCCACAACGGATAAATCGAGCTTTTCACCGGATTTATAATTTCTTAACCGGACAGAAAAAGAATTTTGGCTGACAGGGTTTGGAAAAAAACAGATATCGCAGTATTATTAATATTAATTTCATTTATTTCAACAGGCGTGAAATAGCTTTCGAAATCAACTTCAACATTATGAAACGTAACAGAACAAACTGATTGGGTATTATGCGAAAATACACTCTTACTAACCTGGTAGTTTTTCCCAATTAGGCCTGGAATTGATAAAGCCCAAAGAATCCCATATAACACCTATGGCCGATTTATAAGAAATAAAAAGTATTATCGTTTTCTTTTCAATTTTAAATATTCGGGCAACGAAATGGTACCGTAACTCACATCTTGAACAATTTCCTCCCGGTACCTGGCCTCCATTGAAGGTGCAGCCCATTTCCCGGCGTTGTTGCAAGATTTATAAAGCTGCTGTTCGGATTGCCCGTTTCCCTGAACATGAGCCCGGCTTTTGCCCAGGGGTCAGTATTTTGCTGGGAAACAATCCTTGCTGAAATAGAAGTATTATTGTTTGTATCCAAATTAAGGTACTGAGAATGTATCGCTTTGGTTTTCCAGATATCTCATGATCACTTTTAGCAACTGTGAAAACAGTTGCATTATTGAATGTAGCCGAACCTTTCATTTCCCTAATATCATTGAAAACCCAGGGTGAAGGCAAATTACACGGGAACAACTTTAACCAGGCATGTTGCAGACTTTGAGCCTATCAGCTTTAGTAACCATTATAATAACAGAACCAGCAGTCTTTTGCAGTAATACTATAAGAATTTACACTCAATATTTGTGATTACAATCGAATTATTCCGATGAACTACAAGTGAGGTTGTATTTGAAGGCGCAACCGAAGCATTAATTACCTTACTATTACCCAAATTCAGGTCTACCGAATTACATCCAGGCTTAATGAAAGCAGCACTTGCCCTTCTGACCTTTAATTTTTAATACTATGATTCCATGTGAAAGAACATTGGTATTAAAAGTATCGCTTTATTTCTTTAACCCTTTTTTCGTCTACAAATTGTGCACTTTACCATTTCCAGCCTCCAACCCCATCGCGCTCCAGAGAACCAACATAACGCCTGCTTTTGCGGATACATTAAGAAAGTGCGACGGCAACAGAGCCATCTTTTAAAGGTTTTTGCCAAACCTCAAAAAACGGAATTATTGCCAATCCTGGTAGCCTGAAATCCCAACGAATACTGGTTCTATTGCAATTATCTCAGGCGCAGTAAGGATATTTATGGTTACATTGGTCACGTTTCTTATATCGTTTCCAGTGATCAGTGGCGCTGACAACATAGACCAAATCGAAAATTGAGAGCAGCACTCGGTTGAATTGAGGCTACTATTACCAACTTCAAGCATGTCCGGATCCTTCTGATGAGGGTGAACTTCATAAGGGGCAAGGTTTACATTTGATTCCAAAAAGTATAACCCATCCGGTTTGATATCCATTTAAATTCGTACAATACCCCCAATCTCCTATATCTCCGGTTGTGTGCCACATGTGTCGCCAATATCTTTGGCCCATTCCCAGGGATTTCTTTGCCCCCACTCGAAAATGCTGTACAAATTCGGCCTGCCGGTCGCAACCAAAGCCACATCGCTCATTATTTTATATTGTGTTTGTGCATCGAGCCCTGTTCGTATTGCACCAGTCCTCTTTTAAATAATCAACACCCCATGACGCAAAAGTATTGGCATTGCATGTTTGTGGTTTAAACTGCCGGTATAGCCCCCACATGTCTGGCTGCCAACATCGGTATACATGCCGAATTTCAATCCTTTTGAATGAATATAATCTGCCAAGGCCTCAATTCCTGAAGGGTACTTACTTGGATTTTCGCCAAAATAATCCCATTTTTATCGCGACCGGCCGACCAGCAATCGTCAATAATAATGTAAGCATAACCGGCATCTTTAAGTCCTTTCGAAACCAAAGAATCTGCAACACTTTTAATAACATTTTCGTTTATATTGCACTGAAATTTATTCGAGGTATTCCATCCCATAGGCGGGGTTTTGGCAAGCCCGTTGTCTAATGCATCAACATGATTTGCGATGAATAAAAGTACAAAAGAAGATTTTATTGGTATCATTGAAATCCGGTATAAAGACCTGGAAAAAGATTCACAAAAGAAGCGGGTTGAAAAAATCAGAAAAAAAATTCTAAGTTTATAAGCCGAAATAATTGTTAAAAAAATTCTACTTTGAGAGATTAATTTATTCAATGATTATTCAGCTTTTTTTGCCCTAAGCCGTATAGGGTGAAAGCTGAAAAATCTACCTGTTCCCTTTAGGGATTTAGGGCAGAAACAGGTTGATTTTTCTAATCTGTCAAAGTTAAAATTATAATAATTCAGTACATGGAATTTGTTTAAATTAATACAACTAAAAACTTAAAATAATGAAAATTTTGGTCTCAATTTGTTTATTCCTGATCATCGCAAATCATGTTGATGCATTAGACAACGGGCTTGCCAAAACCCCGCCTATGGGATGGAATACCTGGAATAAATTTCAGTGCAATATAAACGAAAATGTTATTAAAAGTGTTGCAGATTCTTTGGTTTCGAAAGGACTTAAAGATGCCGGTTATGCTTACATTATTATTGACGATTGCTGGTCGGCCGGTCGCGATAAAAATGGGATTATTTTAGCAAATACAAGTAAGTTCCCTTCAGGAATTAAGGCATTGGCAGATTATATTCATTCAAAAGGATTGAAATTCGGCATGTATACCGATGTTGGCAGCCAGACATGTGGGGGCTATACCGGCAGTTTAAACCACGAACAGTCCGATGCCAATACTTTTGCGTCATGGGGTGTTGATTATTTAAAAGAGGACTGGTGCAATACAACAGGGCTCGATGCACAAACACAATATAAAATAATGAGCGATGCATTGGTTGCGACCGGCAGGCCGATTTTGTTCAGCATTTGCGAGTGGGGGCAAAGCAATCCCTGGGAATGGGCGAAAGATGTTGGCAACATGTGGCGCACAACCGGAGATATAGGAGATTGTTTTGATTGTACGAATTTAAATGGATATCAAACCGGATGGGTTATACTTTTGGAATCAAATGTAAACCTTGCCCCTTATGCCGGTCCCGGCCATTGGAACGATCCGGACATGCTTGAAGTTGGTAATAGTAGCCTCGATTCAACCGAGTGCTGCTCTCATTTTTCGATGTGGTGTATGTTGTCAGCGCCACTGATTGCTGGAAACGATATAAGAAACATGACCAATGTAACCAAGAATATCCTTACTGCGCCTGAGATAATTGCAATAGACCAGGATTCATTAGGAATTCAGGCTACCAGGATTGGCAATAATTCCGGTTTTCAGGTTTGGCAAAAACCTTTAAAAGATGGCTCTGTTGCCGTAGCGCTTCTTAATGTATCCGCAAAAGCAGGCGTTATGCAGGTTCTCTGGAGCGCAATCGGGTTGCAGGCTGGAAATGCTGAAGTCCGCGATTTGTGGGCGCGGAAAGATTTAGGGACATATAGCGATACTTTTAATACCAATGTTCTTTCACATGGAGTCGTAGTTGTAAAAATTAAAGGTCAGAGGGCAAGTGTTGCTTCATTAAGCCTGGATGTAAATTCAGTAGTTCTGAATTTGGGTAATAGTAAGGTAATTAATGCTTCGGTTGCGCCTTCAAATACAACACTCACTTGTAGTTCATCGAATGATTCGATTGTAACCACAAATATTGCAGGTGTAAATTCTTATAGTATTACTGCAAAAGATACTGGTTCTGTTATTATAATGGTTACTACAGCTGATGGCTCAAAGTCTGCAACATGCCTGGTTAAAGTTGTTCCGTGTAATTTGCCTTCACCCTGGGTTTTCAATGATATTAGGGAAATGAAAGGTTCGGCTACATTCGATAATAATGTTTTCACAGTTGCTGGAAGCGGTAGTGATATCTGGAACCAAAGCGATCAATTTGCGTACCTTAATTTGGATACAAACAATAATACTTCTATTTCAGCAAGGATTGTTTCCCAGCAAAATACTGACCCCTGGGCAAAAGCCGGGCTCATGTTCAGGGAAACGGGCAATCCGAACAGCAGCTTTATAAATCTTGCAACAACGCCGGGAAATGGGCTGCACCTTCAATGGAGGCCAGGTACGGGAGGAAATTGTTCCGATGTGAGTTACGGTACCATTTCGTTGCCCGAATATTTAAAATTGAAAAGAAGCGATAATACTTTTATTTCTTATAAATCGGCCGATGGTGTTATATGGGATTCTTTGGGCTTTATAAAAATTGCAGGCAGTTTTGGGAAAAACTATAAAGTTGGTATGAGTGTCCTTTCGCATAATACCCAATCAGTTTGTTCTGTTACGTTTGATAATGTTGAAGTTGATTTCGAAAGCTATTTCACGCCTGTTGAAATAAATGAAATTAATATTAATAATACTGCGATATCTGTTTTTCCAAACCCTGTCAGCCAAAATTCTTTTTCTGTCCGGTTAAGAAATTATAAATCCGGTGAAAAGCTCGATTTATCCGTTGTGGACATGGAAGGCCGCATTGTTGTTAAGAAAAATGT
>CAVSGB010000368.1:0-6804 GCA_963726845.1 uncultured Bacteroidota bacterium
AAAGTCCCTTTTCGCTTAATTTCTCCGGAAGTGAAAAAAGGTTTCAGATGGATCATCGATGCGCTCATTGCCTTTGCCGACATCAACATTTCAGGAACAAAAGCTTTGCCCTGGCTAAACCTGGCTCCTATTCTTGACATTCCAACAATCAGTGCATCATTTAATATCTGATCAACCGGTACACCTGATTCAATGGCCTCTTTGCAAAGTTCATCAGCTCCGGGCATACCTTTCATTTTAGGAGGAAAAGGGGCTGCTAAATTTACTTTTCCACATTCAATACATTCAGCAAGTCTTAAAATCAATTCACTCATATTGTTCGCATATTTTTATTAGTTCAAGCTAAATCAATTATTATTATTTGAAGTCTGAAAGTCTCAAACAAATTCTGATAGATTTTGGAATCAGAATTTATTTTCATCAATAATCTTTCTCAGCATTTTTATATGCTCTGGTGTTGTACCACAGCATCCTCCTATCATAGAAGGTTTGAAAGCTAACAATTCATTTGCTTTGCTATAAAAGAATGAAGGGCTTTCATTATAAATTGTTTTCCCGTCTTTTAAAATAGGTTCTCCTGCATTTGGTTTCACGGAAATTTTAATTTTTTCAGAATAACTTCTTAATTCTTTTCCAACTTCAATCATATTTTCAATTCCATTACCGCAATTCGAACCTATTGCAAAAACATCTGAATTTGATAAATGTTTCACAACATCTTCAATACTTGTACCCATCATTGTATAATAACCCATTGGTGATTTACCATAAGTAAGGGAAACAATTACAGGCAATTGTGAATATTGACGGATAGCTTCCAGCGCACAATCGACTTCGGTAATATCAGTAAAAGTTTCAAGCATTATTGCATCAACGCCTGCATCAGCAAGAGCTTTCGCCTGAACAATGAATGCTGCAGTCAATTCACTTATCGAAGTATCTCCAAATGGCTCCGGCATAGCGCCGGTTCGCCGATGGAACCAAGTACAAACTTACCTGATGGTTTAGCCTCAATTGCATTTTTTGCCCCTTCGAAATTCAGTTCATATACTTTATCTTCGAGCCCGTAGCTTTTCAATTTAATTGCCGAACCGCCGAATGTATTTGTCAATACTGCGTCAGAACCAGCATTGAAATAGAGCGATGCAATGGCTTTAATATTTTCTTTATTCGAAATATTCCAGTATTCCGGACATTCGCCAGGTTTCAGGCCTCTGGCAATAAGTTGCGATCCTGTAGCACCATCCAGCAACAAAGTCTGATTGTTACTAAAAAATTCTGTCAAGTTCATTTTATCTTTTTAATTATCGTGAATATTCTTAAATTTAAAAAACAATTTGAATTAAATATTTTATAAAATTCATGAAATCAAAATTAGTTTTGTTTCAGTGAAATATTATAATATGAAGTACTTTTCAAAATAACAATTTTGATTTTATACAATATACAATACTTAGGTAACCTTTTTGTGAAATTTTGTGACTTGGTGATTTTGTGGCAATTAAGAAAATATTAGCAACTAAAACACAAAAGCACTAAAGCCCACTAAATCAGGACCTTCAAAATTTGTAATTAAAAATTTACCTGACTGTTGATATAAAGTTTAGTTTAAATTTTAGTTTTTCAAGTAATTCAACATAAAATTAAATATAAAAATTATGGATCATAAAAAAACAACCACAGCTTTTGAAATTCCGGGGTTTAAAATAAATAAAAATTTCGGGGTTGTAAGGGGAATTATCGTTCGATCAAGATCAATTTTTGGTAATATTGGCGCAGGCTTCAGACTTTGCTGGGCGGAAATATAACAATTCTGTCAGAGCTTTGCGAGAAAACCAGGGAAGATGCTTTTAATATAATGATCCAGCATGCTGAATCGTTAGGCGCAAATGCCGTGATCGGGATCAGGTATGAATCGACTGAAATTATGGCAAGTGTAACTGAAGTTTTATGTTATGGGACTGCTGTTATTGTTGAAGAAGTAACGAAATAAAATGTTCAATGACTTTTCAGTGCAAAATATTTTATTTTACGCTCCTAATATTGCTTTGGCAGATTGTATTTATTTGAATAAGTGTAAATTAATTTATATTAAAATTATCCAATAAGGTCGAAAGCATAATATAAATTTTCTTCTAAAAGTAGTATTCGACATCAAGTTTTATAAATTCCAATAAACCTTATCGTCTAAGATATAAATAAATGTGGTGAAAATAAATTTGAAATAATTAATTTGTTTGGACAGCCAGTTTATTCAGATAAAATTTCAAAACAAAAAACTGTCGATCTTACCAATTTTGAAAAAGGAACTTATTTTATCAGGTTGGTGAACGGGAATTGTGCCTTAATAAAGAAATTTGTGAAATTGCAAATTCTATCTGAATTAGTTTGGTTTCATACACGCATTCGCTGCAAGCCAGCCTGTAGACCAGGCAATTTGCAAGTTATAGCCGCCGGTATCGGCATCTACGTCGATTATTTCACCGGCAAAATACAAGTTTTTTATTAACTTCGATTCCATGGTTTTCGGGTCGATTTCTTTTGTGCTGATCCCGCCGGCAGTAATAATCGCTTCTTTAAAAGAACCGGTAGCCTGAAATGTTGAAACGCAAATCTTTCAATAGAATAAGAATTTTTTTTCGTTCTTTCGAAGTAACCTGGTGACATTCTTTTGCCGGATCAATCCCAAGAAGCCCGATAAAAATCAGTATCATTTTCGATGGCAGCCAGAGTTTTAAAATATTGTCAAAACGCTTTTTCCCGTTTTCGTTCAAATCGCGTTGCAACCTGGCATCAAGCTTTGGCTCATCCAATGCAGGTTTCAGGTCTATTGATATTTCAACTTCGTTGTTTTTCCGCAATTCATTTACAACATAACGGCTCAACGTAAGTATTACAGGCCCTGACAAACCAAAATGTGTGAACAGCATTTCGCCAAACCCATTTTTTATTTTTTTGCCGTTAACCCAAACAGAAGCATTGACATTCTTCAGGCTCAGCCCCTGCATGTTCGAAGCCAAATCGCCTGTAGTTTCCAATGGAACAAGCGCCGGCATAACAGGCTCTATGGTATGGCCAACTGATCTGGCAAGTTTAAAACCTTCACCATTCGAACCGGTAGCGGGATATGAACATCCTCCTGTGCATAGAATTATTTTGTCCGCGTAAAATTGATTGGTTTCGCCTCTATATGTAGCTTCAATCCCTGTGATTGTATTATCTGAAACCAAAAGTTTTTCTGTTTTGCAATTACAAAGAATCTCAACCCCGTTTTCATGTACATATTTTAACAATGCATTTACAACATCGGCAGAAGCATTGCTTACCGGGAAAATTCTCCCACCACGTTCTACAATTGTTTCTACGCCATATTTTTCGAGCAGGCTTACAATATCTTTTGAAAAAAAAGTTGAAAAAGCAGGCCTGAGAAAACGTCCGTCCGGGTTAATGTGGCTGATAAAGTCCGCCATGCTTGCGTCGTTGGTGATATTGCACCGTCCCTTGCCAGTAATGAGCAGCTTTCGTCCTGCCCTTTCCATTTTTTCGATCAACAGTACTTTAGCTCCCAATCCGGCAGCCCTTCCTGCTGCGATTAACCCGGCGGCCCCGGCGCCCAAAACGATAATATCATACTTCATTTTTTTTCTTTCACAACTTTCAGGATGTTCGTGCCATACTTATCTGTAATCCTGAGTAAGTAAATCCCCTGTTTAAGCGATTCATCCGAAACGACAAAATCTTTATCATTATTAAACCATTTAGCAATTATCCTTCCTTTCAGATCAAAAAGTTCTATAATACTTCCCTTGCTGTTCAAGCTGAAAATGAACAGTTGTACTGTCATAAAAAGGATTTGGATAAACCGAAACACGTTGCGCCATCTGGCTTTGGGTTTCAGAGATGATATTCAATACAGGAGGGTTTGATGTTATGCTTACAATGGATGAATAATCCGTGTTTAATTCTATCGAAGCTAAAGACGATTGAAGCTTTATCGAAAATTGCTGCAATGTGTCAAAAATTGGCAATTTAAAAATTGAATCTCTTGAATTTTCCAAATGCAATAAAACCTCCAAATTAAAATTAAACACAGGGTTTGATTCGGCTGAACCAATACAGTGGGTAGTAATCAACAAACTATCCAGTTGCAATTTCCAATCAAAATTTAAAATCGGGAAACCTTGTCCATAATACCATTGCGCAAAATACTGGTCTAAATTAAGCCCGGTAACCTGTTCGGCAGCAACTTTAAAATCATCAGCGCTTGCATTTGAGTATGCATGGCTGTTAAGGAACGTATTTAAAATATAGAAAAATATTGAATCATTGTTAATATTTTTTCTAAGCATATGAAGAAACAGTGCGCCTTTTTTATACGAAAGGGCATAATTAAAAATCCGCTGGTCATTCCATTTGTCTTCATCGGGTACATAGATTGAACCGGAAGGCTGGCTTAATGCATTGACCATTGCATTTTTCAGCCAGTCATTTGCCTGCGTAGGGTTCAGGTTCTCATTCGCAAGATATTCCATGTAGGAAGCGCACCCTTCATTTATCCAGATATTTTGCCAGTCCGAGCAGGTTACATAGTCGCCAAACCAGGAATGGCCAAGTTCATGCGACACCAATGTAAAATCAAATTTATCGAGCATGGTCATGGTCTGGTTTTCCATTCCTCCGCCAATTGGCGCTGTAACATGCCCATACTTCTCTTTTCTGAAAGGAAAAGCAACACCAGTAATTTTTTCATAAAGTTTAATCATTGAAACAGTTTCGTCTATCTGGGCTTTGGCGCTGTCGAGAAAATGTTCTTTACTATACACAAAATTTTGAAAGAAAATCGAATCTCCATATTTTTCATCATAAAAATGATATGAATATTCAACATAATCTGATACAGCCAGCGCTATTAAATAATAAGCGATCGGGTACCTGGTTTCCCAATTGTAGGTTACAAAATTTCTCGGAAATTCAGTTTTACTTTTTAAAATCCCGTTTGACGCGACAATTTGCCCTTTTGGAACAGTTACATAAACGAAAACTGAATCGGCTTTATCGGTTAAATATTGCTTGCATGGGAAAAAAAGTGAAGCGCTGAATGGTTCTGCCAACGAAAACAATACGTTTGATGAATATGCAACAGAAGTTTCAAAACTTCCGATTGACCCGTTTGATGTGCCATTTCCCTTATAATAAATTTTAACTGAGAAACTCTTTCCATTACTCACAGGTTTTAAGAGAAGTGCTTTAAGCCAGCCATTAGAATGAACAAAGGGAACTTTATTATTTACAACTATTACTGAATCAGTTTCAAGAGAATCTGAAAGCTCGATATAAAAGATGTTTAAATCGCGACTTGTGGCATTTGCAAAAATCTCTGTATTGCCAACAATATACTTTGAATTGTCCGAGACGGATAAATTTATTTTATAGCAGGTGACATCGTACGATGAGCTGTCAGTATAATAAACCTGCTGGTTTTCGATTTGCGCCACCGCTTTAAACTGGCAACAAATGACAAAAAAAAGTAAGGCAGGTAAACTCTTGTTTAAAAATGCTTTCATTTTTTTGAATATGAAAGGTTTAATCAGAACAAATCTAATTAAAATGGCCGAATTTATTGCCTTCAAACTGTTTATTCTATTCCAAATTTATATATTGTTTTTTGGGAATAGGTTTCACCAGGTTTTAAAATAGTAGAAGGAAATTCAGGGTGGTTTGGCGAATCAGGATAATGCTGTGCTTCTAAGCACAAAGCAAAATGTTTTTTATATGCAATTCCGTATTTGCCTGTCAGGGTGCCGTCGAAATGGTTCGCTGAATAAAGCTGAACAGCTGGTTCAGTTGTGAACATTTCCATAATTCTTCCTGATCCGGCATCATGCACACTGGCTGCAAAAGTCAATTCGCCTGGATTTTGTTTGCTCAAAATGTAATTGTGGTCGTAACCACTCTCAATCTTTGTAATTTTGTCGCCAATCCGCACCGGCTTATGATAATCAAGCGCAGATCCTAATATATTTTCAATTTTTCCCGTGGGAATAAGAACTGAATTTATTTCAGTCGCTTTTTGGCTGTTAATTGTAAGAACCTGGTCGTATATTTCTTTTTTACAGCCATTTAGGTTGAAATAGATATGACTGGTAAGGTTAACGACAGTAGTTTTATCGGTAACTGCCGAATACAAAATTGTCAATTCATTTGAATTGTTTAAAAGATAGGTTACTTCAACGGTTAAATTTCCCGGACCCCGGTGCCCATCGCCATCGACAGTCAATCGACGGTGTACGTGAGCCTGTACGCCACGGGCTTGCGCGGCGCCGCCGCATCGACGGTGACCTGCACGGTAGGCGGCGTGCCCGTTCCAGTGACATACGCCGGCCCGCAGGGCGGGTTTCCGGGTCTCGACCAAGTGAACATTTCCATCCCGGCGGCTCTGCGGGGGCGGGGTGAGGTGGATGTGGTGGTGTCGGCCGGCGGCCAGGCGTCGAACGCCGTGCGGCTGGCGTTCGGGGGCTGAGCGGCCTGCCGGAGGACGCGGCCAGGCGCAGTTTCCGGAGATCCCGTTTTTCGGACTTCTCAGGAGGATCAGAGCAGCAATGGGGCGCGCGATTGCGTTGCGCCGACCTGAGGAACGCGTCAAAATGCCTCTATGCGAATAGGCCCGACCCACTTCGCTGTGGCCGCGATTGCCTGCCTCCCATGCCTTGCCACAGCGCAAGATTCCAACTCCACCTCATACGATGACCTCGGCTATCTCACCGTGCTCACGGAGCAGTCGAATTGGCCCTCGCCGCAGGCCGT
>CAVSGB010000369.1:0-3796 GCA_963726845.1 uncultured Bacteroidota bacterium
TGGTGTCATAAACGATGGTAAGTTGCTCGATAGTTTAAAAGTTGTTGTTTCTACTTCAGGTGCAGGATGCCTTGTGTTCGAGAAAAAAACTGTAAGACAATTTATATCATTAATTATCAAAAAAATATTGAAAGATGATGAAATATTGGCATTGGAAATTGATCCGAAACCATGGTATCTGGCTGGCCGATAATTTTCGGCTTACCAGGGTCGATGCAGGAATCCCGGTCAAGAATTTTAACTCATACAAAGGCCTGAACGGTAATTTGCAGACAATGGAAGTTATGAATGGCAAGTTGTTTATTGGAACAAGCAATGGTGTATATTTTCTTGACAAGAAAAAAGATTATGTCGAATATACGGTGAAACAAGCGCAATCTGCAAACCAGCCCGTTGCAAAGCCTCAGCCTGCAACAACAAAACCTGCTGCCGTCGCCGAACAACCCAAGGAAGCTAAAAAAGGGTTTCTCGGACGATTATTCTCAAAAAAGCAAAAAACGCCTGAAAGCTCGTCTGAAGCTAAACCTGCAGGCAATGAAGATTCAAAATCTTCAATCTTAAGTTTCCTGGGAATTGGAGCTGAACGAGGAAAACAAACAGTTCAGAAAAAAGCATACAGGATAGCTTCAGTAAGCCATGTTTATTTTAAAATTCCCGGGTTTGAACATAAATGCAGGCAACTACTTAATTTCAACGGACGGCTTGTTGCTGCAACTATTTCAGGAGCTTTTGAAATTACTGAGACCAAAGCGATTTCTATAATTCCAAATGTTGATGTTAATTACATTTATTCAGTTAAATCAGAAAACTCAATTTATATATGCACTAACAAAGGCGTTATCATTGGTACTCTCACTGGTAATATATGGAAGACAATGCCGTTCCCGGCAGTAACAAACGATCCGGTTTTCTCTTTTGCAAAAGATGTTTTCGATAATTATTGGGTTGGCTCGGAAAGCAAAGTTTACAAAGTAAAACTTAATAAAGACAGGTCGTTAATGGATTCAAAAACATTCAATTTTGAATCGGAATTTCGTGAAAGGGTAGTGGTAAGGATTTCGGATAAGAAGCCAATCTTTATGCAACCATCCGGTATTTATAGTATCCTGAACGATTCAATTCAAATTAATTCCGAATTGTCAAAATATGTTGGAACAAACACCAAGTTTTATTTTACACAACAGGATTTCACCTGGATACGCAATAACAACGAATGGGTAAGTCTTTCAGCAAATGCAGGTGTCGATACTTTTGCCCCTAATTATTTAAACCTTTTCGATAATGTTAACCAGATTTATTCTGACCAAAATTCAAACCTTTGGATTATTAATGACAATGAAAAACTTCTTAAAATTGACCAAAAGGCAATTGCATCCTATAAATATAGTTTTAGCTCATTTATTGACCGTTTCACTACCGAAGAAGGCAAACCATTTTCACTTAATGGTGTATCCCTCGATAAAAAAGACAATTCACTTTTAATCAGGATAAGTGCACCTTATTATATTAAGCCAAATTCTAACCAGTATCAGTACAAAGTGAAGGACTTGATGCAGGAATGGAGCAAATGGTCCAATAATCCTGAATTCAACTTGGTCCTTTCATCGGGCAAATGGAATGTATATGTCAGGGCAAAAAATATTTTTGGAAAAATAAGCGATGACCAGGTTCTTACATTTAATATTAAAAAACCATTTTATGAAACGATCTGGTTTTATATGCTCTGTGGGATAGCCTTTCTTTATCTGGTTTACTTAGTTATCAAATTTCGTGAACGAAACTTACAACGTGAAAAAGAAATACTTGAACAGAAAGTCAGGGAAAGGACGCAGCAAATAGAAGAACAAAAAGAAGAAATTGAAGCACAGCGTGATGACCTGGCTGAAAAGAATGTTCAGATACAACTGCAAAGTAATAAAATATCAGAGCAGAACCGCGAAATTACCGATAGCATCCGTTATGCAAAAAGATTGCAAACTGCTGTAATGCCCGATAATGAAATCATGGGCAACCTGCTTTCAGATTATTTTGTTGTATTCAGGCCAAAAGACATAGTATCAGGCGATTTTTACTGGATCAACAAAAAGAACGACAAAGTTATGGTTGCAGTAGCAGACTGTACCGGACATGGTGTACCTGGAGGTTTCCTAAGTATGCTGGGCATGTCGCTGCTTAACGAAATTTCTGCAATTGACAAAGATTTTAAGGCAAATGAGTTTTTGAATATTTTACGTGCCAGGGTGAAAAGTACTTTGAACAAAGAAGGACATTCCGATGAGA
The DNA here is from genome assembly GCA_963726845.1 of uncultured Bacteroidota bacterium. GTDB lineage: Bacteria > Bacteroidota > Bacteroidia > Bacteroidales > DTGW01 > CAVSGB01. The sequence continues at coordinate 2,281 of CAVSGB010000369.1, forward strand.
ACGATACTACTAAAGATGGAATGGATATTGCTTTGTGTATAATAGACAAAAAAAATAAAAAGCTTCAGTTTGCAGGTGCAAACAACCCGATGTACCTGATCCGCAATCATGAATTAATTGAATACGATGCCGATAAAATGCCTATCGGCGCTTACATTGCCGAAAAGGAATCTTTTACAAATGTTGAGATTGATTTACAGCTAAATGATCTGATATATTTATTCTCTGATGGTTATCGCGACCAGCTTGGCGGTGAATTCGAAAAACGTCTTAAATCGCCTGCATTCAGAAAATTGTTGCTCGATATTCATGATAAACCAATGCACAAACAGAAAGAACTGCTCGAACAATTCCATGATAATTGGAAAGGTAAATACGAGCAGGTAGATGATATTATGGTCTTCGGGCTAAAGTTTTCTTAATAATCCGGATTGATTAGGCTCAGGTCTTTTAGTACTGTTTCATAAGAATCAGGAACAAATTTATTTTTCAGATTCCTGATTCCTGACTCCTGATTCTTGAATCTTGACTCTTGATTCTTGTATCTTGATTCTCTATTATATCATACCAACTTATAAACTTTACCGGGAAGGCTGCGGACTAATCCTGCAAATTCCAAATTAAGCAAGAGTGGTGATACTTTACTTACCGGCATTTCAGCTTTTGCACAAATACTGTCGATGGCTATTTCTTTATTGCAGTCAATAATTTCAAAAATTCGCTTTTCATCTTCAGCAAGTTCTATGAATAGCTCACGCTGAATTATTTTAGGCTTGCCTTCAGATTGTTCCCAACCTAATAAATATTCTAAATCTTCGAGACATTCAACCACATTTGCTTTGTTTGTCTTAATTAGTTTGTTGCAACCTTTGGACATGGCATCGTCAATCCGGCCGGGTACTGCAAAAACATCGCGGTTGTATGAATTTGCCAAATCGGCTGTTATCAGTGCGCCGCCTTTTTCGCCCGATTCAACTATTATTGTGGCATCGGCCAACCCGGCTATTATTCTGTTACGCCGCACAAACAATGCCCTTTCTGCTTTTGTATCGCCTGTAAATTCTGTTACTAAAGCGCCTTGTTTAACTATTTCTTTTGCATACTTAGCATGAGATGCCGGATAGATTGTTTTTAAACCATGTCCTAAAACTGCCACGGTTTCAAGTTTATTTTTTAATGCAGATTTATGTGCTGCTATATCAATACCATAAGCAAGCCCGCTAACAATAATTGGATTGTGCCCCGATTGTGCAAGCGATGTAATAAGTTTTTCGCAAAACGTCCTTCCATATTCAGTAGCATGTCTTGTCCCGACAATGCTTAAAATTTTGGGGTTATCGAAATTTACAGAACCCTTTTACGTAAAGTAAAATCGGTGAATCTTCGCATTGTTTGAGCCTTATCGGATAATCGCTATCTAAATAAAAGAGTGTCCTGATGTTGTATTGATTTATAAACGCAACCTCATTTTCAGCCTCGTTTATTACTTTGCTTTTCACAATTTCGTTTGCAGTAC
>CAVSGB010000370.1:0-4270 GCA_963726845.1 uncultured Bacteroidota bacterium
AACTAAAGAACATATAATCTTTAAAAAATATTAGACATAATCACGAACAAACAATACCTAAGGGCATTGTTAATAACTAATTATATTGTCCTGAATTCAATCAGGTTAAAGGTTTTAATTATAATACTTTTGAGCATTACTGACAAATGTAAAAATAATAAATGTCGATCGAAAACCAGCGGATATTTTTATTTTTTTGATATTTTGGATCATTATTTTTTCGAAACCTCAATTAAAATCCTTAATATTTTTTCGCGTTTTATAAAACTGAGGAAATCGGCCAAATATTACTATAATTAAGATATTATTTTTGCTACAAAGCACCAGCAACTGGTAAATTATCTAATCCGAATTATTCATGATAATTCTGACGATTAAGCACTGCATCAATTTTGGATTCGTTAACACTTCCCAAAATTGGGCAGTCCGAAATCGGGGTTATCCGCTTTGCAACCCGCAACCCATCATACATTCATACCTATCATTACATTCAGGCATGAATAAAACGAGCTAATAACAATCGTAATGTCGCACCAATACTAACGTATGCAAGCATGTAAATTGAATATCTGGGCTAATTCATCAGGTATTTTAATTTTGTTTTTTATTCTTGTTGTGCAACCTGTATTTAAAATATTCTACTTTTCGCTTATCGGGAGGGATCCTGTAAATCCAGCTTGTTATATTGTTGTAGGTTGCCGAACCTTTAAATGGAAAGTTTTCCTTTGTAAATACAAAAACTAAATTCTCATCTGAGTTCTCTTTTTCAGATTCAAGTATATAACCAGATTCTTTAGTGTTTGGGTTGCCTATCAAATTATTTATAGGAAATTTCACTTTTTCATTAGCCCCGAATAGCTTATCGGTTTTATCGTTTAAAAATGAATTTTGTTTGTCAAAATATGGATAAACAAGAAAGTTTTCGACGTCGTTTAAATTAAATATTTTCAAATATCCTTGTGACAGGGGTAAAAACGAAAAAAGCAACATGTCGCCATCTTCGTATGCTTCGCGCAAGCCTTCAACTTCAAAGTCGAAAGATGGGTTTGGATGAGACTCATATTTAATAACTTCGGCATTTATCGTTACACTAAAAACTGTATTCCCAAAATTGTCTATATAAGGAGGGGGCTCAGAAACAATTGTATCGTTAATGATTGCCCCGCTAATTTCGACTGCAGAGATAGAATTAAAGATTTGTTTTAAGTCAGAGCCTTGCTGCTGCTTAGTTAATACGTCAGACGAAGAAATATGTTCAGCAATACCTGCCTTACGCAATGCATTAAGTTTAGCCTCATTAAGTGCTTTCTCGTGAGCGGCTTTGGGGCTTAGTTCCGAATTGGAGGCTAACTGATATTCGCCTTTAACCCCGGTTATCTTCACAATTTTTTGAGCAGACAAATTATAAGAAAATACAAAATATACAATTATTTTAAAAAGACTTTTTTTCGTCATTTTATATTGAAACTATTTGTGTGAAAATTATAAAAACAGGCACAAGATATTTTCAAGAACCTGTGCCCGATAAAAATCATGAGAAAGTTTATTTACCTTCGTTCTTTTGCATTTCCTGGTTCTAACAATTCGCCAAATTTCTTTTTATCATAATCAACCTGGATTTTCCTGCCCTTAGATACACTATTTGTAATGCCGTTCAATAAAGCTTCCTTTGATATTTCAATGGCAACCCAATATTCGTATGAATTATCCTTCTGTTGAAATACTTTTTCACCAATTATAGAAACATCGACCAATTCCTGATTAACAACTTCGCGGGTAAGATTTTCAAATTTATTTTCAAAATCCTGAGCATTGGCAACCGTACGTTGGTTCGTATAATTATCGGTTAAGGATTTAATGGTTGTTTTAATTAAACCAGCAATTTCCGATTTTGCATTGTTCAGTGCAATTTTCTTGGCTGTTGCCATATCAGGACTTTTACCGGAAGATTTTGCCCTGAAAAATTCCTTATTTGTCGAGTACTCTTTACCAGAAAGCGGAACAGTTATCTCTTTTGCACCATTTTGAGATTCAAGCTTTTTGGGGCCACCACAACAATAATTAATTAAAATTAAAGACGCTGCGATAAATACCATTAATACATTTTTTTTCATATTTTTTATTTTTAAATTAATGAAAGTAAAAATTAATTATATTAGTTCAATTCATTATATATTAATTATCTAATATAAACACTAACGGAAAGCTATAAATTTCAATTTAAACTATTTAAAGTTGCCACTAATTATAGTAAAAACCTTCCATTTGTCGCCAATTAACAATGGATCCACCTTAAATTCCCGCACCAATCCTTTATTATTATAGACACGAACAACAGCTTTCGATTTTGCCAATGCTGTTGAATTTGCCTTTCCCTTGTTTGTATAATCGGCTACATAGTAAGTATAATTAGCATTGTCATCGATAGAAGAAATAGTAATTGTTTCAGGGCCAAATCCATGCTTTGCATCAATGTCGAGCTTTGCTGTGCCATCATCAGCTTTAATCTTATCACGATACGAAATATGATAACTGCCCTCTTTTACAAAATGTGCATCGAGATCGTGCGGATCAGCGCCCCATTCGAGTATAACTCTGATAGCTCCAAGATTTAATGAAGGCGAAACCGAAAAAGTATTATAAAAAATAGTACCTGTTAGCACTTCGAATGTTAGATTGGCACTAATATAACCATCCTTGGCGAAAGTAAAACCATAAATTCCATCTTTCTTTATAGATTCAAATATTATTTTGCCTTCTGCCCTGTAGTATATTGTTTGCCTCCGGCGAAAGTGATTGTTGCATTATCAACGGGGTTCCCATTTAAGGCATTGGAAAAGCGCAGCGTAAAATTGCCCGATGCCTCTTCATCCATATCGCTCATAAGATTGGACATTTTTTCTTTTTGGCCATAGAGCTGGCTAATCGCCATAAGAAAAAACAGTAATGAAACTATTTTGTTGTTCATAATATAAGTGGTTAATTGTTAAATTTCCAATATTGCCATTGAACCTGAACTTCAGGATTTGTATTAAAGTATATATTAAAATCTATAATCCAATTGAAATTAAATTTATATTCAATCTTTTTATTAAAACAATGCCTAAAGTCAAATTTCGATAAGTTTTTTGATATTTCCAAATAATTCCTATTTATTAAAAATAGGAATTATTAAATTTAGGTACTCAATTTATCAATCCATTGCATTTTTCAGCAATCCCTGTTAAATCTTGTTTTATTCATGCAATCGAAGTGCCCTTTTGGACATTTTGAATAACCAAGTTTTGAACAGGCCGGCATCTTAAATTCTTTACTTCGAATATTACACTTCCTTTCCCCGGTTGGTAAGGAAACATCCCGAATTCGGGCATGGTATTGCCCCAGACAGAAATAATATGTTGATTGAATGCAGCTGCAATGTGCATTAGTCCTGTATCATGGGTTATTACAACCTTAGCCTGTTTAACCAATGAAGCCGATTGCTGTAAATTATAATTCCCACAAGCATTCAGGATTTCATTTTTGCCGGATTTTTCAATTACTATTTTTGCTTTTTCATTGTCTTCTTTTCCTCCCAATAATATTATTGGACAATTTATTTCTTTACAAAGCCGGGCCAGCTTTTCGACCGGCAATTGTTTTGTATTATGCTTTGCACCTATTACAATAGCTGCATATCCATTTTTAAATCTATCCGGAATAGATTTAAGATTAACCTCATTCGTTTTTTCAATAAAAAAATCAAGCCCGATGTTATCGTTTTCTACTCCAAATATTTTACAGGTTTCAAGATAGCGCTCAACAATATGTTTTTTTGGAAGTTTGTTGACTTTAAAAGTCACCATCAACCACTTTTGTAAGTTTATTTTATTGAATGAAAATGCAATGGCCTTCAACCTTGTTTTTATAATAGAACTCCGCAGGTTGTTGTGCAAATCAATAATGTAATCGAAATTCTCTTTTTTAAGTTCATTTATTAAATCATTCAGCTTGCCATCCAATAAATGAATTTTATCAATATAAGGATTTGTATTTATAATAGAAGCGAATTGCTTTTTTGTTGTGTAATGTATTTCAGCGTTTTCAACCTGTTGTTTCAGACAACGGATTACAGGTGTAGTAAGAACTATATCGCCAATTGAGCTGAAACGGATAATAAGAAATTTTATTTTCATTGAAGGTTGCTATATTTCTAATTATTAAATTCATTTTTTGCCCCAAGCATAAGGCTTAAATGGGCTTAAATTCATGCGATTTACAAAAGTTCCCT
>CAVSGB010000371.1:0-6826 GCA_963726845.1 uncultured Bacteroidota bacterium
TTAACTTCGGAATACATAATCCTTGTATTTATTGCAGCTTTAATTGCATGCCCAGCTTCCTACTATTTTTTTCAAAAAACACTTCCAACTGCTTATAAAGCGGCAATGCAATTATGGGAATTTATTGCAGCGACGTCTATTGTTCTTTTAATTACAATATTGGCAACAAGTTTCAATTCAATAAAGGCAGCCTTTACTAATCCTGTGGAAGCGTTAAGGTATGAGTGATGATGATAGAATTATGAATTATTGTTTAATATAAAAGTTTATTTACTTATTAACGGGAAATCTTCAGGATGTTCAAGAATTTTAATATCGAGATCAACATCAAGCGATTCCCAAAATAAATGTGAACCATTTACAAGAACGACATTTATAATAGATTCAAATGTTGCTTTTTTAAACCAGGGAAAATTAAAAAATGAAAGAAAATATTCTTTATCATTTATAAATAACCAAAAACCATGAGATGAAATGTTAGTTACCTCAATTTCCAAAATGCTTGTGCCATGCATAGCTAATTTCATTAATATGTTTAGAAATTATTTTTTCGATTTCTGAAATTTGTTTTGTGTCAAATCCAACATTTTGTGCAAGTTCAATTTTCGGCTCCAACCAGAATTTTGCTTCATCAGAGGAATAAACATGAACATATACACGCAACTCTTCTCTGGAAAAGAAAAAGAAACGATAATTTTAGTAACGAAGTACCGTCGGGCTCATAAAAAACAAATTTAAAGCAAATATATAACTGAAAAAAATTGAAATCAGAATCCAAATTGATAATCCGATTTAATTAATATAACAATTTCTGGAGGCATTATGATAAAATTTAATTCGAAGCTCGCAGTAAGGAATTTCATTAAAAATAAGGAGTACACGATTATTAATATTTGTGGCCTCGCTGTTGGGCTTTCAGCATTTATTCTTATTTCGTTATTTATTCAGTATCATTTAAACTTCAATAAAATAAACAAAAACTATAAAAACATTTACAGGATCGACCAAAAAGTCGATCAGGCCAATATAAAAGAAACCTATCCATGTACGCCTTTCCCGCTTGGGGCAAGGTTAATCCGCGATTTTCCGAGTATCAAATATGTTGCAAGGAGGATGGGTTGCAGTGAATTCCTTTCAACCGGGAAAAACCGTAATTTTTTTGAAAATAGGGGAATGTATGCCGATAATGATTATTTCCAAATTTTTACTTTTCAATTTACTCAGGGCGATCCCAATACAGCGTTGAAAGAACCTTTATCTATAGTGCTTACAGAAGGACTTGCAAGAAAATATTTTCCCGGAAAAAATCCAATGGGCGAAATTATAAAATTTCAATCCGGGCAACCATGCAAAGTTACCGGCATAATAAAACGATGGCCGGAGAACACAACCTACAGGCCGGATTATATTGTTTCATTTTCGACTTTACAAAGTACGCTGGACCCTAAAATTGAAGAAAACTGGGACTGGTGCATGCCCTCGACATTTGTTTTGCTCGATGATAGGGCCAATGTAAAAGAACTAAATAAAAAAATAAGCAACGTGTTGGGACATTATCATACTTTTAAAAATAACGTAAAAAACAAGCTGATGCTATGGCCTCTCAGTAAAATTCACCTTCAATATACCCAGGAAAATGACAGTCGTGGTTATTTGTATTTAATGGGTATGATCGCTTTTTTTATTTTAATAATTGCCTGTATAAATTTCATGAACCTTTCTACGGCATACTCTTCAGTGCGCGTGAGAGAAATAAGCCTGAGAAAAATTACCGGGGCATCACGGTACCTGATCATTCGGCAATTTATGGGAGAAGCACTTGCCATTTCATTGGCTTCATTAATTTTTGCTTTTGCAATAGCCGAAATAATGCTGCCATTCTTAAATACATTAATTGATGCCACGCTTAAAATCGAGTTTTTCAACAATATAGTGTTTTTTCTTTTTGTAATACTCATTGCAATATTTACAGGAGTTTTATCGGGAAGCTATCCTGCCTTTTATCTTTCAGCAATATCACCAGTTTCGGCCTTGCGTGGAAATACCAAATCGGCATCAAAGAATCCGGTTTCCCGAAAAATACTCGTAATATTTCAATTTACTATTTCTATTATACTGATAATTTGCACAATTTCTATTTTCAGGCAACTGGATTACATGAAAAATATCGATCTGGGTTTTGATAAAGAAAATATTTTGATTGGTAGCATACAACTTAACGGAGAAAATAGTGTTGCCCAATATGGTGCGCTAAAAAATGAATTGTTGAATGACCCGAGAATATTGAAGATGTCATATTCCGCATAACGCTCCTTATTTTGATGGCGAATGGTGGGAAGTTTCGGCAGAAGGCAATTCAAAGGATGAAAGGTTTAAAATTTTTCACAATCATGTGGATTATGATTTCTTAAATGTATTCAATATTAAAATTAAAGAAGGCCGGAATTTATCAGAAGATTTTCCATCGGACAAACAGGGCGCATGTTTAATAAATGAAGAGGCCGCGAAAAGGTTTGGTTGGGGGAAAAACGCGATCGGCAAAAGGATAACCAACGATGACGGGCTTGTTTACTATGTAATTGGCATTATGAAAAATTTCCATTTGTATTCTGTTGCACAGTCGATAGAGCCATATTTTATTTCTTATTCAACCCGCAAGCTTTCGTGGGGCAATACCCATGCCATTAAAATTGCCCCGCTCCAGGACATTGTGGAAATGAAAAAGTTTGTAACCTTGACTTTTCAAAAATATTTTCCAAATGATAACATCGAATTCAACCTGCTCGACAAGGACTTCAACCAGGAGAATTTCGAGTTTATTTCTACTTTGGGCACACTTGTTGGGATATTTGCAATTTTGGCAATTATTATTTCGGCAATAGGTTTGTTTGGCCTGGTTTCGTTTATTACCAGGCAGCGCACAAAAGAAATAGGGATACGAAAAGCAAACGGGGCAATTATTTCCGATTTGTTCAAACTTATTATTAAAGAATTTATAATCATAATGATTATTGCAAATGCTGTAGCTATTCCATTAGCCTACTTTATAGGAAAAGATATTTTGGGGCATTTTGCCGACCATATAACATTAAAGCCCGGAATATTTATTATTGCTTTTATATTGTCATTATTGATTACGATATTTACAATAAGCTTTCATATTTTAAGGGTATCAAGGACTAATCCGGTTGATGCTTTAAGGTATGAGTGAAAGTTTATAAAATCCAATTTATGGTTTTAAGATCAATTTTTTCGTTCATATTTTTAATCGCTTTACAGGGTTTGGTATTTGCATCAGCCTTGTCAAATAAAGCTGACACTTCAACCACTTTCTCAAAAAAACCACTAAGGACTTATACTACAACACGGTTGACTACGGCAAAGCCGGTGATAGACGGCAAGCTGGACGACCCGTGTTGGAAGACAGGCGTATGGGCAGGGGATTTTACGCAATGGGTTCCAAAAGAAGGGGCAAAACCTTCGCAACCAACCCAGATCAATATTCTTTATGACGATAAAAATATTTATGTGGCCATCAGGGCTTTTGACAACGAACCAAAAAAGATTTCGAGAAAGGCCGGAAAGCGGGATGAATTAACAGGCGATATGGTGGGGATTAATTTTGACAGTTATCACGACCACCGCACGGGTTTTGAATTCGATGTTACTGCAGCCGGACAAAAAATTGATATTTTATTGACAAATCCATCCAATGTGGATGTAAACTGGAATGCAGTGTGGTACGCCAAAACAGGCATGGAAGATTCGGCCTGGACAGCCGAGTTTGAAATTCCTTTAAGTCAGTTACGTTATAGCAGCAATTACGAACAGGTTTGGGGTATGCATGTCTGGCGATGGATTGAGCGGTTCCAGGAAGAAAGCGACTGGGAACCACAATCTTCAAAAGGCCCGGGAATATTGTATTTATTTGGCGAATTGCACGGGATTAAAGGCTTGCCAAAATCGCGAAGGATTGAAATTATGCCTTATACTCTGGGAAAACTGAATACTTTTCAGATTGTACCAGATAACCCTTTTACAAACAAAGGCAGGAAATGGGAAGGCAATGCAGGGCTCGATGCAAAGATCGGACTTTCAAGCAATTTTACTGCCGACCTTACTATTAATCCCGATTTCGGACAGGTCGAAGCCGATCCATCGGTAATGAACCTCTCGGCATTCGAACCTTACTTCGATGAAAAACGGCCTTTTTTCCTCGAAGGGAAAAACATTTTCAGCTATGATTTCGACAACGTCAATCTTTTTTATAGCAGACGCATTGGCCATGCACCAAACTACTCGCCAGCATTGAACGACAGTGAATATATTGATTCCCCTGGTAATACTGCAATCCTGGGTGCAGCAAAAATAAGCGGGAAAAATGCAAACGGCCTTTCTGTCGGTGTACTGCAAAGTACTACATCAGATGAGCAGGCCCAACTCAGTTACCATGGAAAAACCTGGAAAGTTAATGTCGAACCTTTGACTAATTATACAGTTACACGTATTCAACAGGACTTATGGCACAGCAACACGATGCTGGGGGCAATTTTTACTTCAACCAACAGGTTCATTAACGATACAAATTTAAATTCGTTAAATAAAGCAGCTTATACAGGCGGATTGGATTTACTGCATCAGTGGAATGACAAGGAATTTTATATTGATGCAAAAATTGTCGAAAGCGATATACATGGAAATTCTCAGGCTATAAAAGACCTTCAGGAAGCCTCGGCACGCTATTACCAGCGCCCTGATATTCAATATGAACATCTCGACAGCACACGCACCAGGCTTTCGGGATATGGCGGTAGGATTAAAATTGGCAAAGGAAGTAAGGGTTTGTGGCGTTACTCAGCAGAATTCAACTGGCGTTCGCCAGGGCTCGATTTAAACGATATCGGTTTTATGCAAATGGCTGACATTATAAAAGAAGCAAATTCAATTTCGTATTTTATAAACCAGCCTGTTTCAGTTTTCAGGACATATTCATTTGGTTTAACACAGACCAATAACTGGGATTTCGGAAAACGGTTTTTATCTTCCCAGGAATATGTTTATGCTTATTTTGAATTTAAGAACCAATGGGCAATTCAGCCGGATTTTAAATATACACCGCAGGCGCTCGACACACGCATACTTCGCGGTGGCCCGGCAATGTATGTGCCGGCTTATGTCGCCAGCAACCTTTATATGCGGACTGATTATACTAAAAAAGTATATTTCGAACTGGAAACTTATATTCAGTCCTCTAAAAGCCAGCTTTATTACCTTATCCAGCCAGGATTTTTTATAATGCCTATGAACACACTGAAATTTTCAGGTTATGTAAACTATACAAAAAACACCGACAACCTTCAGTATGTCAATAACCTGCAATCTGCAAGTAATGTAACCCAATATATTCTTGGGAAAATCAACCAGCACACCCTCAGTTTTACCTTTAGGATTGATTATAATATTTCTCCGGAAATTTCTCTTCAATATTATGGCAGCCCTTTTGCTTCAGTGGGGAACTATGAAAATTTCAAAACCATTACCAATCCTTTAGCCGGCAATTATAATGACAGGTTTGAAATTATTAAACCTGTTTTGGATGGCAGTAATTATTATGTCTATAAAAATAGCAATACAATTCCGGATTATTCTTTCACGAATCCCGAATTCAGCTTTGAGCAATTTCGTTCGAATTTCGTGTTCAGATGGGAATATCGACCGGGTTCTCAATTCTATTTTGTCTGGTCGAATGATATGACAAATTATGAAAACCCGGCATATTATCCGGTGGGCAATGCACTTGGGCGTATTAAAGGAATTTTCCCGAATAATGTTTTTTTGATAAAGTTTAATTATTGGTTTTCAATTTGAATATAATGGCAACAAAAAACCTTTCCCTTGCTTTTCGCCACATAATGCGATACCGCACCTATTCATTTTTGAATATTATCGGCCTCTCGATTGGAATGGCAAGTGCCATGCTTATTATATTGTGGGTGGATAATGAAGTTAATATGGATAAATTCCACAAAAATGGAAAGGATATTTATCTGCTTCGTAAGCAAATGCACTTCTCAGATGGACAAATTTCAATAGACCCATCAATAACCAGTCCGCTTGCTCCTGCTGTTTCAAATGAGGTACCTGAAGTTAAAACTACTGTCAGGGTTACCTGGAATAATCCAATGCTAATAAGGTTGGGCGAAAGATCATTTTTCGAAAAAGGATTTTATGCAGATAGCTGCTTTTTTAAAGTCTTTTCATTTAAATTATTAATCGGCGATTCATTAACTGTTCTTAATAATCCAAATTCAGTTGCAATTTCCGAAAAGCTCGCTAAAAAGTTTTTCGGAACAGAAAATCCAATCGGGAAATCTTTAATCATTAGGCACAGGGATAATATTAGGGAAGACATTTTCACAATCACAGGAGTATTTAAAAATGTTTCTAAGCTTTCATCAATAGAATTCGATTTTGTCCTTCCATTCAGTAAATATTATCAATACAATAAGGAATGGCTTCACTGGGGTAATTACAACCTTATGACTTTTGTTTTGGCAAAACCTAAAACTGATGTAAAAGTTCTTAACAAAAAGATTGATGCAGTTCTCAAAAAATATGACAGTTGGGCAAAAAAGAATGTCAACATTTTTGGACAACCACTTGAAGAAACATATTTATATGATGATTTTAAAACCAGTATTACCAAACCATCCGGAAGAATTTTATATGTTAGGATTTTTTCCCTGGTTGCAATTTTTATCATTATCCTTGCTTGTATGAATTATATGAACCTTGCAACAGCCCTTGCCATGAAACGCGCGAAAGA
>CAVSGB010000372.1:0-4428 GCA_963726845.1 uncultured Bacteroidota bacterium
ACTGATCCAAAAAAGCAGGGCTGGCATGATTTGATATCAGGTTCGTATGTAATAAAATCTTAAAAAACGATTGAATATCACTATCATAAATCAAAAATATACAAGAAAACAATGAGTAAAAAAACAAATTTTAAGAAACCTATATATAGTTCTTTACATACCGAAATTGACGGATTTGGCTCACTATCAGAGCTGGCATTAGATTTAAGATGGTCATGGGACCATGCAGCCGATGAAATATGGCGAGAGCTCGATCCTGCACTTTGGAATTTAACGCATAATCCCTGGATAGTCCTGCAAACAGTTTCCCGTGATCATTTTAAATCTGTAATGAGTGATCCAGTATTTCGGAATAAGATTTATATCTTAATTAAGTCAAGGAATGAAACAAATGCTATACCTGCCTGGTTCCAACAAAATTATCCAAAATCTTCGTTGACTTGTGTAGCTTATTTTAGCATGGAATTCATGTTGAGCGAAGCGCTCCCGATTTATTCAGGAGGACTTGGAAATGTAGCAGGCGATCAGCTTAAAACTGCAAGTGATTTAGGTGTACCCGTTATAGGCATTGGGCTTTTGTATCAGCAAGGTTACTTTCGCCAGGAAATAAACCTTAATGGATTGCAACAAGCCCTTTACCCATATAACGACCCCGGGCAATTGCCCATCACTCCTTTACGTCACCCGAATGGAGAATGGTTACGCATTGAAATTGCATTGCCCGGATACTCTGTTTGGTTGCGCGCATGGCAAGTCCAGGTAGGCAGGACTAAACTTTACTTATTAGATAGTAACGATGCGGCAAATTTTCCTGTTCACAGGGGAATAACCAGCGAACTATATGGTGGTGGATCAGAACTTCGATTGAAACAGGAAATGGTGCTTGGACTTGGTGGGTGGCGTTTGCTGGAAGAACTTCATATTCATCCACAGGTATGCCACCTCAATGAGGGACATGCAGCATTTGCTATACTGGAACGCGCTTATAGTTTTATGAAAGAAACCGGACAACCATTTGAAGTTGCTTTGACTGCAACGAGGGCAGGTAATCTTTTTACCACGCATACTGCTGTGACAGCTGGGTTCGATAGTTTCTCGCCATCGCTTATTGAGCAGTATCTCGGTAATTATGCTGAACATAAGCTGGGTATTACATGTAAACAATTTCTTGTATTAGGCCGTAAAGATCCTGAAAACGAAACAGAAAATTTCAATATGGCTTTTTTGGCAATTCGTGGAAGCGGGGCAATTAATGGCGTAAGCCGTCTTCATGGAGAAGTCAGCCGTCATCTGTTTGAACCGCTTTTTCCAAAGTGGCCTGCATACGAAGTTCCTGTTAAACATATAACTAATGGTGTTCACATGCCAACCTGGGATTCAAAAGAAGCCGATGATATCTGGACAGAAGCATGTGGCAAAGAGCGATGGCTTGGAATGAACAATTTCCTGGAAAAAGATATTCTGCGTGTTTCCGATGAAAAACTTTGGGATATGCGAACTGATGCCAACAAAGCGCTTATCAAATTTGCAAGTGAATATGTATCAAAGCAATTAATTGGTTCCGGACATTCTTCAAATTCTGTTGAACGCGCGATACATTCTTTTGATTCCAAAATTTTAACCCTGGGATTTGCAAAACGTTTTGCAACTTACAAACGGCCAAATTTACTTTTGCATGATCCGGAACGTCTGCTCAGATTGTTGACAAATCCAAAATTTCCGGTTCAACTATTTCTTTCTGGTAAGGCACATCCAGGCGATCAGGAAGGTAAGGACTTAATTAAAGAATGGATGAAATTTATTCGAAATAAAGGTATTCATCCTCCGGTAATATTCCTTGCTGATTACGATATGCAAGTATCAGCAAACCTTGTACAGGGTGTTGATGTTTGGATCAATACACCCAGCCGTCCCTGGGAAGCAAGTGGAACAAGTGGTATGAAAGTGCTTGTAAATGGAGGTATTAATCTTTCTGAATTGGATGGTTGGTGGGCTGAAGCTTATAAACCTGAAGTAGGCTGGGCGTTGGGAGATGGCAAAGAACACCATGACGATCCGGCCTGGGATGCCATCGAAGCGGAACAACTTTATAATATATTAGAACAGCAGGTGGTACCTGAATTTTATAATCGTAATGAAAATGGTATCCCGGTTGCCTGGGTTTCGCGAATGCGCAAAAGCATGTCGCAACTTACGCCGAGGTTTTCAGCCGACCGGACAGTAAGGGAATACACCGAACAACACTATTTGCCTGCCGCAACAAAATATCATGAACGAGCTGCCAATAAAGGTGAAAAAAGCAAGCAAATTGTTGATCAGTTAAATTCGCTTAAGCAAAAATGGAATTCAATGCATTTTGGTGAAGTAAAATTCGAAACTATTGGAAACCAATATAAGTTTGAAGGCAAGATTTATTTTAATGACCTTGACCCTAACATTATCGAGGTTCAACTATATGCAAATGGCATGAATGGTGAAGCCCCGTTCATACAAAAGATGATACAAGGTACAAAATTAGATGGCAAAGACAACGGGTATATCTATAAAGCAACATTGAATTCAACACGTCCGGCAGCGGACTTTACCGTAAGGGCTATTCCTTGTTTGCAAAATGTTTCAGTACCTCTTGAAGTTTCCCGGATATTGTGGCAGAGATGATTTGATATCGAGTTTTTCAACAATTCATTTCAAAAAAATTAAAATTATGATTCGACAGTTCGGTAAATTTTTAAATACAAATTTTGAAGGTATTGATTTCGTGGGCTTTTGTGCTTTAGTGGCTAAAATATTCTTAATTGCCACAAAATTACCAAGTCACAAAATTTCACAAAAAATTTAACGAAGTATAGTGATTTATAATATATTTTAATGTCTCGTTTATCTACAAAAACAGTTGCTGTTATTGTCGCACACCCCGATGATGAAACTTTATGGGCTGGCGGAACAATTTTAAGCCATCCATCCTGGAATTGGTTTATAGTTTGTCTTTGCCGGGGAAGCGATACAGATCGTTCAACTAAGTTTTATAATGCGCTTAAGATTTTTAAAGCCAAAGGAATAATGGGTGACTTAGATGACGGGCCTGATCAAAAACCGTTGGATGAAAAAGAACTTGAACAAACAATAGTGGACTTATTGCCTCCGAGGCATTTTGATTTGATTATTTCACATAACCCAACCGGAGAATATACAAAACACCTTAGGCATGAGGAAATAGGTAAAGCAGTAATCAGGCTTTGGTTTTCCGGTAAAATATCTACCAACGAGCTTTGGAATTTTGCTTATGAAGATGGTGGTAAGAAATATTTTCCAAGGCCTATCGTCAATGCTGATATTAACCGCACACTAACGCGACGAATATGGCTAAGAAAATACAGCATCGTTACAGAAACATACGGATTTGAAAAAAGCAGTTGGGAAGCTGAAACAACACCACATTCAGAATCATTCTGGCTATTTAATAATCCGTTTGACGCTAAAAAAGGTCAAAATCAATTACCAATTAGATAATGTGCTAATATGCTAATGAAAAAGGAACATATTTAATTGATACATTAACACATTAACACATTAACACATTATTCATAATGAAAGTACTTGTATTATATGATTACCCTCCTTCTCCCGGCGGGCTTGCAACCCAGGGAGATCTGTTATATAAAGGTTTAATTGAAATGGGAGTAGATGCACATGCTGTTCATTTCGAATCGGCACAAGAGAAGGAATGGTATTATCGCTGGTTTGAGCCGGATGTTGTTGTTGGAATAGGTTATTGGGGGCATACACCTCAATTGGTACTACATCCGCAGCGATATGGTGTGCAACCGGTTCCCTGGCTTGTTGCAGATGGTTATATAGCAAACTACCAGGAGGTTCTAAATGCGTTACCGCTAATTTTAGTGACATCAAATTGGGTCAAGGAAATGTATGTCCGTGACGGCATCAATGGAGATATTATTGAAGTTCTGCCAGTTGGTTGTGATACAGATGCTTTTATCCCTTTCGCCAAAAATGAGCCTAAAATTTTGGCTGTACGGGAAGCGCTGGGTATTTCGCCCGATCAGTTAATGATTCTGACAGTCGGAGGAGATGCTGCATCAAAAGGTGCACAGGAGGTAATGCAGGCACTTGCTATCATAGATACAAAGGCACCTGATTGGAAATATGTTTGCAAAGTATGGCCTCAACCGCGAACGAAGCACCAAAACCAAGCCGATCACGAAATGGCAATTCAACTTGGCATTGAAAAAAATGTAACCTATGCGACCAATACAATCTCCAGAAATTTTATGCCATATTTGATAGGGGCATGTGATATTTATGCTGCCCCTTCAAGGCTTGAAGGATTTGGAATGCCACAGGTAGAAGCAGGTGCATGCGAAAAACCGGTTATAGGCATCAAAGCTATGGGGATGCTGGATACACTAA
>CAVSGB010000373.1:0-4804 GCA_963726845.1 uncultured Bacteroidota bacterium
AATCATTGGCATATTAGCATATTAGCAAATCATTACATTTACTTAAACTCCACCATAGGCGCTATATCCACCATCTATTGGAAGAATAATACCAGTAATAAATTCTGACAAATCAGAGAGTAGGAATAAAGTTGCACCCTGCAAATCTTCTGGTTTACCATATTTACCTACCGGATATTGGCAATAATTTTATTTCCCCTTGCGGTTGGCAGACCTGTTTTTTCATCAGTTAATAAAAATCGGTTTTGGTTTGTAAGAAAAAATCGCAGGCGCTATTGCATTAACGCGAACTCCAGTTTTTGCCATATGTACTGCAAGCCATTGAGTGAAATTATTAATTGAAGCTTTAGCAGTAACTTGAATAGGCAGGAATCTTGGTTAACGGTTGAAAGGAATTCATAGATGAAATATTCAGAATTACTCCTTTTCCTTTCTTAATCATATCTTCTGCGAAAACCATTGTTGGCAATATAGTACCTGTAAAATTTAATGCAAAAACTTTATCAAAACCTTCGAGTTCAAGTCCAAAGAATGATTTCTCCAAAGGTTCATTTTCTGTAATCTGTTCAATCTGTGTTGTTGCTTTAGGTGAATTACCACCAGCCCCATTGATTAGAAAATCTAACATGCCAATTTTCTCGTGAATCAATTTCCTTGCCTCAATTAACGAAGATTTGTCAAGAACATTTGCCTGTACACCTATACAAAGGGTTTTGTACTTCTCTACCAACAATTTTGCTGTATTTTCAGATGCTTCCAGGTTAATATCAATTATAGCTGTTTTAATTCCAGCAGCAGCCAGTGCGTCGCAAATCGAATGGCCGATAACTCCTGCACCTCCTGTTATTGCACAAACTTTACCTTTCAAATGCGTAAAATCGAATGAACTCATTTTCTATGATTTTAAATTTTTATAATACAATAAATTTTCTTTTATAATAATATCAATAGGACTGAAATTAAATTTTTTAACAGGCTTTTTTATTAACAAATAATTAAACAGTGCCTTCACACTGCTGTATCCTTGATCCTCCGGATTCTGGCAAATTAAAAATCGGATGGTGCCATTATTAAGATATTTCTCATTCTCATCGATAAGATCATATCCTATTAAATTTGTATTTTTTATCTTCTTTTCGATTAAATATTTTGCAATTTTATATACCTTGGAATTGGCAACAAAAAGGCCTTTTGATATAGACTTATTAGCAAATATCTTATCTAAAACTACATATAATTCACCCTTCACGGAAAGATCTATTTCAATAGATTGTACATTTTCCTTTTTTATTTTTTCTGATGAAGAGAAATAGGAACGAAATCCATTTTCTCTCAATTGTAAATGATAGGTCGAAGCAGTTTTGTTTACTAATTTTATAATAAATATTTCTGCTTCAGGCGCTAATCCATAATCCATTAATCGGGCTGCTACAAATCCTGATTGTTCTGAATCTTGACCAAAATAGGCGAGGTTATTGCATTTATCAATGTTGACATCAAAAAATACATAAGGGATATTAAGTTCCTCACATTTTTTAATAACCTTCTGTGAAGCCTTGTACATCACAGGAGCAAATATTAATCCATTTGGTTTTGATTTAAAAACCTGCTCGGACTTTTCCAAAAACGATTTTTCATTACCAAATTCGAAAGTATGTACAGCCGAATTGAAGTTGTAATGTTGTATTTCCTTTGCTGCAACATGAATTCCAGTCAATGGCTTTTTCCAATAGGGGTTTTTATTTTTGTAATCAGGAATAAGTATAGCAATTGTATACTTTTTCTTTGAAGACAAAGATTTAGCAAGAAGATTTGGAGTATAGCTTAATTCCTCAGCAATTCTAAGAACAAGTTTACGCGTAGATTCAGAAAACTTCGCCCCTGTTGTGCAGTACCCTGTCTATAGTTCCAATTGAAACTTTAGCAATTTCCGCAATTTCCTTAATCCCAACCTTATTATTTGAATAATTTTCCAATGATTACAAAAAATAAAATTTTAATACACGTCCTTTTCGTTAACGTACACGACAAATATATGAACTATTTTTTGCTTTTCGTGAACGTAAATGGATTTTTGCATATTTTCCTATAATATTTTTAATATTTCAAAAAATAAACCTTTTTTATTACAAGAATGAAACAAATCAATCAATTATTTCTTTTGCTTAGTTTTTTGGATTAAGTAATTTGTGAGATTTTCTGCAGCTTTGCGATTGTCAAAATCTACCGGCAACCTGTCGTGATCAATGTATTCATTATATATCCAGGGATCGCCGACTGCAAATACAAATCCTCTTCCATATTGGCTCTCTGCCATGAATACTTCTCCTTTCTCAGTAAGAACAGGTTTTACACTACCATGAATTGTTAAAGACGATATTTCTTTTAAAAAAATTTTTTTCACATCCTTAAATAAGGGATGGTTTGGAAGCAATGTAAAAGCACCCATATCCCAATTTTTGTCTTTTACTTTATGTCGAGTGACATAATTAAATATTATGCCAAATTTTGAAGACAACTGGTTAAGATGAGTAAATTCGCAATTCGGCGCATCGTTAGCCAGAATTATCAAAACGCCTCCGTTCTTCACCCATTGTTCAATTGCATTGGCATCATCAGGTTCAATGTAATTTGGTAAAGGATTTTCTGAAGTTGTATCTGGATCGACAATTATGTAGATATCTATTTTATTCAACTCTTCAGAACTTGGACGATTTAATGTGCTAATTACAGAGTTATTATCAATAAAAATTTTGCCCCATCGGGAATAACCACTCCAGGCTGTATCAGTCCATAAATAATGGAATGGTTTGCCTGTCTTTGGATTGGTTTCGTGGTTGAACCAATTGTCTAATCCGACTTTTACCTGGGCATTGTTGTATTGATTGATGGACGCAAGAAATATAACAAGTTTAAAAATCAATATTTTCTTCATCGTTGTATATTTTAATATTTATGACAAATTAATCCGCCAAAACTTTAATAACAATTTTTTTATCAATATCACAGCCATAAATTTTTATATTTGGTTTATGTGCCTCAGTTGTAAAGAAAATCAGGAATGTATCGGGTTGGGCAAGATAATATTTGCTATCGGCATCTGGTAATGAATAAAAACCGACATCCTTGGTTTCATTATAAGGCTCGGCAACACTGCCTTTAGAGACCGGAGCAACACCAATTTTTTCCATTCCTTTGGCAACATATTGAATATCAATATATTGTTTGTGGGCTTCCCATTTAGTAGCTTCGAACGCTTTCGGTTTATTATAAGTCACTGATATATACACCGTATCTCCCATCAGATAATATTTTCCTGTTGAAACAGTATCAAGCTTTTGATTTTTAAGGTAAGAAAAAGCCTTGTCCCACCTTATTTTGTTTTTATGATATTGTTTGGCAAATTCTACAGCATCAACGGCTTTATAAACTGACAATGTCATATCTCCTTTCCAGGTTTTACTATTTAACCATTGAGTAGCTGCTTCCTTTGTCCAGGTTTGATTTGAAGATGTTTGTGCTTGAAAATTTAAACTGAAAACAAATAATACGATCGATGTCAGGCACAATGAAATACATATCTTTTTTCTCATAATATGAAGTTTTCAACTTGCTTAAAAGATTTGCCTTTCCTGCTGGATAAGTTTACGATATAGGTTTAGTAACCGTGATTTAGAAACGAAACCTTTGTATTTGCCATCATTTAATACAGGAATATGCCAGACATTATTAAGTTCAAATTTTTGCATTACCACAACTACCGTGTCGTTAATGTCTATTATTCCTGGAGAAGGTTTTACAAAACTGTTAACCAAATCGTTGCCTGCAATTTTTTTCTTAAAAACATAATCTTTAATATCAACGAAGTATATAATTCCTAAAAATTTTAATTCATTATCAATTAATGGGAAAATATTCCGTTTTGAATTGTAGGCCTTATCTAATACCTGGTTTAGGGTTTCGTTATTATAAATTTCAGTAAAATCTGTTTCTATTAAGTCAATAAGCGAAATCTGGTTTAGTAAAATCTTATCTTTGTTATCCTTTGCCCAATTCTTTTCTTTTGCCAGTATTTTTGTATACACGGAATAGGGTTCAAAATACCGCGATAAAAAATACGACATAGCCGATACAATCATTAAGGGCACAAACAAAGAATACCCACCGGTCACTTCAGCAATTAGAAAAATTGCAGTGAGCGGTGCATGCATAACCCCACTTAAAATTCCGGCCATACTTGCAGCTATGAAATTAGCCTGGTTAAGGTCAATTATTCCTGTCAAATGCAATATTTGAACAAATACCATTCCCAGGATAGCCCCAGTAAAAAGAGCTGGCGCAAAAATTCCACCATTTCCTCCTGCCCCTATAGTCAAAGAAGAAGCAATTACCTTTATAAAAATTATAAGTATACCAACAACAACAATTAGCCATTCACTATTAATAATATCTTTATAAATTGCCGATGTTAAAAGTATAGAAACATTTCCCTGAAAAAGGCTGTTGATAATATTATAGCCTTCGCCGTAAAGAGGAGGAAATAGTAAAATTAATATACCAAGAATTGAACCACCCCAGAATAGTTTTTTCAGTTTACCTGTTTTTGGATTATTAAATATTCTTTCAATTTTAAAAGTGGTTTTTACCATAAATGATGAAACCAGGCCTGCTATTAACCCGAGAAGAATATAAAACGGGATTGCCTTAAAATGCCAACCCTGGGTTACAAGAAAGAATAATTTATCGGCATAAAGAAAATTTGAAAAAACCGATGCAGTTGCTGAAGCAATAAGTAAAGGGATAA
>CAVSGB010000374.1:0-7195 GCA_963726845.1 uncultured Bacteroidota bacterium
TGTACTTCTACTGCTTTTGGTAGGATACGTATTGCTAAATATAGGCTTGCAATCGGAACTCAATATGAACTTCATAAATTTAATTGCTTCCGGGCTTTTTTGTTCATCTTTTAATAGAACCATAGCTTGTTCGACCGGTTTGTAGCTTTTGGTATCCAAAATATAATAGGCGCCTTTCATTTCTAAGGGCCATAACTAATGCCATTGCCAAAAAACCTATTTCGGCATTGCCTGTTTGTGCAAATTGTGCAGCCTGTGCAATATTATCGGCATATACTATTTTGTCTTTCACCTTGTCGAATAAATTATAATATTTCAAACATTCAACTGCCCTTGCCCCATAAGGTGCAACTTCGGGTTTGGCAATGGCTATGCGTTTAACCGAATTGTCGGTAATTATATCTATTCCTTTTGAAACATTGACAGTATTGCTCCATATAACCAGCTTGCCAAAGGCGTAGGTTTTTACATCGCCAGAAACAAATCCCTGGCCTTTAATTTATCAGGGAATACCTTATCAGCAGCCATAAATACATCGAAATCGGCTCCGTTTATAATTTGCTGGGTTAATGCACCGGAAGCCCCCAGGCTAATATCAATTGTAACTTTTGGATTTTTCATTATATAAGCTGTCTTTATATCATCCAAAACATTTCTAAGGTTTCCGGCAGCAGCAATTTTTATAGTTTGAGCCTGAATATTCAGGCTCAAACAAATAAATAAAAGAATACCTATTTTTTTCATGCCTAAATTATTTAATTGTCCATTCCGTTGTTTGCAACTTTCTTGGATGTGCTGAAAATATAATACACGGTGATACGGGCTACAGAGTCGTAATCGTTTTTGGCTTTTGTACCAAGGGCTTTCCCGGCAACATGGTCCATCATTGCTGAATATTGGTTAATCCAAAGGTTTGGCATTATATGTACTCTTGGCATGGGTGTATAATCTAGTCCGATTGTATAAAATGTTTGCTTGTAAAAAGTTGTGGTTGTCATATTTCCACCTGTATTGGAAACTCCATACGTATCATTTTTGTTGTATTTTGTATCGGGGTTATACATATCTACCCTTAACATGTAATTCAATTTTTTAGGAATTATCCGTCCATTCAAAAATACTGAAATGCCTGTTTGAACGCCATTTGCATAAGTTGAATCTTTTACACCACCTTTACCATTAACATTTTTAATCGTTTTTATGTTGTCGTCATTTTTGTTTATTTGCTCAAATGCTTCCATGCCAATATTCATCCATTCCATCTTATAATCGGCATAAACTTTAAAAGTAGTGTTTGAAACGTTTATCGGATTTAATTGGGTTTGATTAAAATCGGCATATAATCCAACCACAAGTTTTTGCTGAAGTGTACTAAGAAACAA
This sequence comes from uncultured Bacteroidota bacterium, assembly GCA_963726845.1. Taxonomy (GTDB): domain Bacteria; phylum Bacteroidota; class Bacteroidia; order Bacteroidales; family DTGW01; genus CAVSGB01. The sequence goes on from CAVSGB010000374.1 coordinate 1,383, forward strand.
ATTGCCCCTGATTTTCTTAAATTTATCTGTTTCGGGTTTTGAACTGCTATAATTTCCCAAAAGAACCTGATAGCCTATAAAGGTGGGCATGAGTGAATCTTTTGTTATTTGCTGTGCCCACAAATTTCCTTTTAGTGAAACTCCAAAATCGCATGCATTATCAATAGCGTGCATATCCATAATGGTTCTTTCTATGGAACGATAACCATACAATTGTTCCGTACTGTTTGAGCAAAATGAAGGAGTAAGCATTTGCCCAAAAAGCAAATCACTTCCCTTAAAAATATCAGCCCATTTTAAATACATAAGTTTTAAACAAAAGGTATTATTTCCACTTCCCGCAGTAAGATCGGTTTTTGAAGTAGTTAAACTGGCCCGCTTTCATCCGCCAGCACCATATGGGTTGAAAATGTTTTGCTCATATCAAAATCGTACCCCAGGAAAGCGCGCCTGATTTGAAAAGCACCAAAATGTGCCGGTACACCTGCATACTGAACATTTCCACCTCCTCTATTCAATGAGTCTGCATGTGTTTTGTAATAATAATCTGAAAACATGTAGCCCCAAAAATTCCCTAACGGCTTAAAATCGTCTGTTTGAACCGCACTTTTGTCCTGTGCCTGAGTGAAGTTTGCTAAGAAAATACTTGCAATACTTACAAATGTTAATAATAGCTTTTTCATTTTTTGTACTTTTAATTGTTAGAATTTTATTGAATTTTAATAGTCCGGGACTTCATAATCATTTGCAGCGATTGAGTTCCGGACTTTTTTTCGAATCGAACCTGGCATCAGATTTTATTTTGGTTATATCAATATCATGTTTACTTTCCAGCCAACCATATTTTACATTATCCTGGTTATCGTATTTTGGAAAGAAAGGCTTCACATCAATCAAAGGAGTGCCATCAATCATATCAACCCCATCGATAAAAAGCTGATTGTTCACTATTTTCTTTAATAAAACCGTTGACATGCCTATTGCATTTGGACGGGTGGGCGCCCGGGTGGCAAAAATACCATGAGGTTTGTCGTCCATAAACGGAACAATATATAACTTATAACCTTTTATCAAATGAAAATGATAAAGTAAAATCAAATGCGAAAACCCTTCCACATCAATAAGCCCGGCATTAAACTCCGGATAAAGTTCCACAACACCTTCCACACCAATCGCACCACAAGGCTGAACAGGCATATCAGAAATATCTTTAAACGGTGTCCGGATGATCCCAATGGGCTTATAAACTATAGCTTGTTCCATATTTTAATATTTCGTTATAAACTAAATTAGATAACGCCGTGCAAAAAAAATCACAGGTTAATTTCTACATTAATCTGGTCAATCATTTTATGAACCTGCGATTCTATCAACCTGTATTCTTTTAATATTTTAATGCCATAGTTTGAGATTTCTGTTCCTCCGCCATTTGAACCACCACGTTGTTTTAATACCAGGGGCTCGGGAGCAATACGGTTCATTTCCTCAATCAAATCCCAGGCATGTTGATACGAAATTTTCAATGTTTTCGCAGCGCCACTCAAACTTCCATTTTTAACAATCTCTTGCAATAATTCTGTTTTCGTGGGACTTAAAAAGCATTTCCCATTTTTTTTGATGGAAATATGGCATTCGACTTCAATCATATCTATTTGCACTTACAATCTCCGTCCTTGCAATCGCAGGGAATTCCAATAATAACCTCAGTAGATTTGATCACGGCAAAAGCAGCATCACCTGGTTTCAGGTCTAAATCGGAGATTGCATCTTTCGAAATAATGGCCGAAATGATATTTCCATTGCCCAAATCCAGCATAACCTTTGCTGTGATTAATCCCTCATCTACCTTTAAAATTTTCCCTTTCAGTTGGTTTCTTGCACTTAATTTCATATTATAAAAATTATTGATGAATATTATATCAATGGTTTTTCAACCATTATGCCAATTGTTATAAAATTTTGATTGTAAGTAGATATTGTTATTGTGGAAAGTTTAAATATTACATTCTTGTATGTAAAATGCTATTGTTTTTACAAAAATGTAAATTTTATCTTCGATGGTATAAGTATTTAATAATTCAATGATTGAAATTGAAACATGCAATAAAAATTCAACATTAAAGAATTATTAAGAAAAGTTATGTTATCGTAAATATTTCATTAAACTTTAATATTGATACTTTATAAATATAATATTTGAATTATAATTAATAAATTTGCAAAGGGGTAAAAAAGGAATAAATACATTTTTCAAATTATTTATATGTAATTTGTGGGGTTGATATGAAAAATAATGTAATTTCCTTTTTATATGATATCAGCAAGGAATTACGGAAAGTCGATCAAATTGAATCTTCCGTACAGCCTATTCTGAGCCATATTGCCGAATATCTCAATATTAGTTGTTGTGCTATAACTATTTTCAAGCAAAATTCAGCCAATATTATTTTAGAAGAGGTATATGGCCTCGACAATTCTGAAAAAAAGAAATTAGTTGAAAACTTACGACAAGTTAAACCCCGTATTTTGGATTCTGGCGAGCCAATGTTATTGCCCAAATTAAGCCATCAGCCACAATTCATTAAAAGTTCAAAGGACCTGGCCGACTTTTCGTATGAGGTATCGTTAATTTGTGTGCCTATTAAAGCCAATAATAAGGTATTAGGGCTTTTCTCCTTCAGTCTTGAATCGTATGAAGTTATTTCATTTAAACTTGAATTCAGGATATTAAATATTATCGGTAGTATGCTGGCCCATACCATTAGGGCTGTGCAGGAAAATGTGGAAGAGATTACACTTCTTCGTAAAGAAAATTTGAAACTTCATGATACTCTCGAAAGAGGTAAATTTATTAATAAGGAAATTATCGGAAGTTCCGGTGCAATGCAAAATGTATTTGACCTTATTAATAAGGTAGCAAAAACCAATGCAACGGTTCTATTAAGAGGTGAAAGTGGTGTAGGCAAGGAATTAGTTGCAAGTGCAATTCATCAAAATAGCCCAAGGGCAGGTAAAGCTTTTATTAAAGTCAATTGTTCCGCTTTACCTGATACACTTATTGAAAGTGAACTTTTTGGACATGAAAAAGGTGCTTTTACAGGGGCAGATAGCTTACATAAAGGTCGTTTTGAAGCGGCTGATGGTGGTACAATATTTCTTGATGAAATTGGCGACTTGCCTTTAAATACACAAGTGAAAATTTTAAGAATTCTACAAGAACGTGAATTTGAACGACTGGGAAGTTCAAAAACAATTAAAGTAGATGTTCGTGTTATTGCCGCTACTCATCGTAACCTGGAGGAAATGTTACCAAAATGTGAGTTTAGGGAGGATTTATACTATCGCCTAAATGTTTTTCCTATTATAATCCCACCTTTAAAAGAACGGCCTACTGATATTCCTATATTGGCAAATCATTTTATTGCAAAAAGCAATAAAAGACATGGAACAGATATTAAAAGAATTTCTACATCCGCCATTGATTTGTTAATGGTATACCATTGGCCGGGAAATATCAGGGAACTTGAGAATGTAATCGAGAGGGCATCAATTTTAAGCCTGGATGGGGTCATTAGGTCAAACAATTTACCACCAACCCTCCAAACTGCTGAATCCTCAGGTACAAAGCTAGAGGGTTCACTTGATGATATAATTAATAATGTGGAAAAACAGGTAATCATTGATAATTTAATAATTACTAAAGGTTCTACAATTGATACGGCAAAGAACCTAAATATAACAGAACGAATTTTACGTCTTCGGCTAAATAAATATGAAATTGATCCCAAAAGGTTCAAAAAGTCACAATGATTATTAATATGCCAGTCTTAAAATCTATACTGATTTTCATTCTTGCCGGTATTTGTGAAATCGGAGGTGGCTATTTAGTTTGGCTTTGGCTTAAGGAGGATAAGCCATTTTGGTTTGGGCTTCTGGGTGGATTTATCTTAATATTATATGGTGTAGTTGCAACTTTTCAAACATCAAACTTTGGGAGAGTATATGCAACCTATGGTGGATTTTTTATTGTAATGTCAATCCTTTGGGCAATGAAATTTGATAATTTCTCGCCAGACAAATATGACATAATCGGTGCAATTGTAGCTTTAATTGGAGTTTGTATCATTTATTATGCGCCGAGATAAAATTCAACACTTCTCATTTTATTATATTCAATCCATTTTTTAATTTCTCTTAAACAATTAACAATCATTAATCTGAGTTTATTTTATATTCATTAGCATATCAGCACATTAAAAAATCAGCACATCATTCTTACATTTTGGTAATTTTTGAACTTCATTTCTAACATTTCTGCAATTAATTATTCAAGTTTTTCATTTTCATAAAACAAATATTTGTTGTAATAATCTGTATATCTGTCTATAATTTCATTTGGCACATAAAGTGTTAATACCAAATTGAAATAAAACAGACAGATATGAGAAAGATAGCAATTTATGGAAAAGGTGGAATTGGAAAATCAACCACGACCCAAAACACTGTGGCAGGCCTTGTGGAGATGGGCAAAAATGTAATGGTGGTTGGCTGCGACCCGAAAGCCGACTCAACACGCTTGTTATTAGGCGGTTTAGCCCAGAAAACTGTTCTTGACACATTACGCGAAGAAGGTGAAGACGTTGAATTGGTAGATGTATTAAAATTAGGTTTTAAAGAAACCCGTTGTGTAGAATCTGGTGGGCCAGAACCAGGTGTTGGATGTGCAGGACGAGGTATTATTACTTCAATAAACTTGTTGGAACAACTTGGGGCTTACGACCCTGACAAAAAAATCGACTATGTATTTTATGATGTATTGGGCGATGTTGTCTGTGGTGGCTTCGCAATGCCAATCCGCGATGGTAAAGCCGAAGAAATTTACATTGTTTGTTCTGGCGAAATGATGGCAATGTATGCTGCCAATAATATTTGTAAAGGTATTGTAAAATTTGCTGAAGCTGGTGTTGTAAGGCTGGGTGGTATAATATGCAACAGCCGTAAAGTTGATAATGAACAATCAATGATTGAAGAATTCGCACAAAGGTTAGGAACGCAAATGATCCATTTTGTTCCCCGTGATAATATGGTTCAAAAAGCAGAAATCAACAGAAAAACTGTGATTGAATTTGAACCTACCCATTCACAGGCTGATGAATATCGCGGACTTTGCCGAAAAATAGATCAAAACAAAATGTTAGTTATTCCCAAGCCTCTTACAATGCCAGAACTTGAAGAATTATTGATTACATACGGGTTAAATAACTAAAAATACAAACTAAATAATAGGAGACGTAATTATGTTACTCGCCAATGAGAAGGACAATTCGCTGGTCGTGCGGGTCAACAACCGCCGCCGGCCCGAGGGCGTGCCGGCCATGAACACCGACTGGTGGAACTACGGCGGCCTCACGCGCGAGGTGCTGCTGGTGCAGACGCCAGGCACCCCTACCGCATCGCGCAATACCGCGTCGGTCTGAAAGCCGGCACCCGCGACCGCATCGAGGCAACCGTGCAACTGGACGGCCCGCGCAAGCAACAGAAGGTCACTGTGACCCTGGCCGGGCTGGGCCTTGCGGCAGAGGCGCGCACCGACGCCAGCGGCGTGGCGCGCATCGAGTTCCCAGCCGCGCAGATTCCGCTCTGGTCGCCGGAGCGGCCGGCGCTGCACGACGTGGTCCTGTCGAGCGAGACCGACCAGATCGCCGACCGCATCGGCTTTCGCACCATCAAGACGGCCGGCACGGACATCCTGCTGAACGACCGGCCGGTCTTCCTGCGCGGCATCTGCATTCACGAGGAGAACCCGATGCGCC
>CAVSGB010000375.1:0-8938 GCA_963726845.1 uncultured Bacteroidota bacterium
AAACCTTAATATTTTATTTACAAGATATTGACTTTAATTCAACTTGTTAATTGTTTACTCAATATCGTAATTAATAATTCATCAGCCATAAGCAATAAAATGAGATTTATATTTGCCAAAAATGCTTTAAAGGGTTAAAGTGACCAGAAAATATCTTTAAATTAAAGTATAACCTAAAATCCGCAAGTCACTGGGTGACTTATTAAAGTTCAATAATTTAAATGAATGAAAATTTTTTAGTCACCCCGTGACTTTCAGCCAATTAACCTCAAACCTGCGGATTTAATGTATAAGTTAAAATTCCTATTTAGTTTTTCTGTTTGACAAATTTGCAGTAAGCATAAGCTGGATTGAATTATCGAGATAATTTCCGTTTAGGATATGAAAACTCCATCCTGCTTTTAAATCAACCTGTTTTATTTTAAAAAATTTCAAATAAGCATCAATCCTGGCATAATTTCCGCAATTGTTGTAAAATGGTTCGCCATAAATAAGCGGTAATTTATCGCCTTTATAATAAGTAGCATCAATCCCAAAAATTTTATAGAACGAGAACATCCGTATTTGCAATCCATCATAATGATTATAAGGATTTGGCCTTGTGCGGTCATAAGCCCCAACAAACCCGATGTCAAAAGCTAATTTTTCGAGTATTGTTTTTTTGCCCAGATCTGCACCGGCATAAAATGCGCCGCCGCCATTATCACGCACATTATGATAAACAGTAATCCCTGGCTTGGTGTTTGCATGGTGGTACATGTAAAAATAATCTTCTATATAAAAAATATCATATTTAAAATGTCCTGAACCACCTGCAAGAAAACATTCGTCATCAGTCATAGTCTGCCGGCTTGTCCAATCGCACCAGGCATTCTGGTTGCCCCAGTTACCGTTTAATTCCATAAAACCTCCCTGGATATTCGGACGATAATAAAGCAATGTATCAGTTAGCAATGCCAGTGGATAATTAAGCAATTCGCTCCTGGGAAAAGATCCAAATTGCATCTTGAAATGTTCAGTTTTTAATTTATAATATAAATCAGGGACAGGGGTCAAAGCTTTCGGGTCTGAACCATATTCGAACATATAATTTAAACCTCCCCGGACTTCCGATATTGAATCGATTGTAAAACCCACTCCACCATCTGCCCTGGCACCTAATATAACCTGGTTGTATGCAAGTCCACTGTTATATTCCCTGTCATCAAAAATATTCTTAAATTGGCCATAATACCATGGTTCCTGAGAACCCGGCTTTGAAATTTAAAATACAGAGAAACAGACTCAAATAGATAAGTTTTCTAAACATATTTTTACCTTTGAATTTTTTACAATGATAGTTATTTTCATTCTAATTTAAGATTACATTATAAACAGCTATTACAGGATTGAAAACGTAAATTCACATCACATGACAATTAATTTTCTATTTAAATCAATTAAACAAATTGATAAAAACCTGCTTTACTGGTTCTTTTTGATTACCTGGCTTTTGCTGAACTTATTACAGGCTGGATTATCCCAATTGCATTATGATGAAGCCTATTATTGGATTTATTCTAAACACCTGGCGTGGGGATATTTTGACCATCCTCCAATGGTAGCTCTTTTGGTTAAAGCCGGATATGCAATATTTCAAAGTGAAATTGGTGTCCGTCTGTTTTTTGTACTGATGGGAACTTTGACTTTGGCAATGGTTTGTTATTTAATAAATGAAACTGAAAAATTGTTTTTTCTCTTTCTTTTTCTGATTTCAATTCCACTCTTTCATCTTCATGTTTGCGGATTCTTAGCAATCCCCGATACCCCGCTTGTATTTTTCGCTACGTTATTTTTTGTTTTATACAGGGAGCATTTAAGAAAGGACACTTATCTCATAGCAGTTTCTCTTGGCTTAGTGGCAGCAGCAATGCTTTATAGCAAATATCATGGAATTTTGGTTATATTTTTTACAATTCTCTCAAATTTGAAATTGCTGAAGAATAAGAAAACATGGTTGGCAGCATTAATAATAGTGCTGGCAATGGTTCCACATCTTTGGTGGCAATATGTTAATCAATTTCCTACATTGAATTTTCAGTTAATGGATCGTTTCAGACAAGTTTCATTTCATGAACCATTCGTTTTTATGCTGGGGCAATTGGCATTACCGGGGTTTTTTTCAGGTGTAATCCTTGCTTTTCTCACAATAGTTTACAAACCTGTTGATGCATTTGAAAAAACTTTGAAGTGGAATATTTTTGGAATTATTTTGTTTTTTTTCTTTTTTGGTTTTAAAGTAGGTGTCGAAATTCATTGGACAGCCGCAGCCTTTCCACCTTTAGCTTATATTTCGTTCAAATCGCTTCGCAATCGCGAAAAAATAATTCGATGGTTCAAACCTTTAGCTATTATTGGAATATTTTTTATTTTCTTACTTCGTTTATTAATCGCTAACGATTACCTGGCCAATAAACTTAAGATAAATACCAGTTTCAACAATTGGAAAGAATTTAGTATTAGTGTTGAAAAGATCGCGAAAGGCAGGGATGTAGTTTTTAATTCTTCCTATAAAAGGCCGTCAGAATATTCTTTCTATTCCCGCAAACCTTCAGTTTCAATTGCTACTTTAGGATATAGGTATTCACAATTCGATTTTGAAAATTATGATGAATATTTTATTCACAAAAATATTGTATTAGTCGGTACCGAAAATAAAGCCGATTCTTCATTTAAAGACGAAAGCTTTAAAATCGTAACATATCAGAATGTTCCAAATTTCATGACTTTTGAACACATTGAGATTTTCCCGGAATATAAGCAAATTATTGGTATTGCCGGAGATTCTATAAAAATGAAAGTCGGCCTGAAAAATGTTTCAGACAGGAATATGATTTTCGATGAAAATCAAAATTTCATTCCAAAGTTTGGCTATACAATAAATAGGGAAAATTTTAAATACGAAAGTTTTAAACCATTGCAAGAAATTGCAAACAGGAAGGTTTTGTTAAAAAATGAAATGGTTTATTCAACAATAAATATAAGTTTTCCAAAAGATAAAGGCAAGTACGAGCTACGCTATGCTATAATTTATGGGAAAGATTTCAGGGGAAAGGTTAGTAATGGGATTAAATTGGTTGCAGAATAAATTAAAGGATTTCTTTAAATGAATGACCACGTGGTAGAGCCCCGAGGTATCAAAAGGAGTTTGCAGAGCAAACATCTTAGTTTCCGACCAAGAGGGTCGGGGAATTAAACCACTTTAAGATAAAATTTAATAATAATTATGAGGAAAACCATTAAAATTAACCTTGGCGGGCTAATTTTTCATGCAGATGAAGATGCTTATGATTGTTTAAAAAACTATTTGTCTGCTCTTTCCTATCATTTCGGAAATGGCATAGAAGCCCTTGAAATTGTTGCTGACGTTGAAGCACGAATTGCAGATTTATTTCAAACCAAAGTAAAATATGGAAAGCAGGTTATAAATACCAGTGATGTTGAAGAAATTATTAAAATACTGGGCAAACCAGGCGAATATGATATTGAAAATTCCCAATCATACAACACCAGCAACTTACCGTCAAATCACGACAAAACAAAACGACGATTTTATCGGAATGTTGATGACAAAATCATCGGTGGGGTATGTTCTGGTTTGGCTGCATACTTCAATACTGATGTTTCTTTTGTCAGAATAATTTTTATTCTTTTTGCAATTGCCGGCGGCGCTGCATTTCCTATTTATATTATTTTATGGATATCATTACCGGCTCCCCATACTTCTGCACAAAAACTTGAAATGCATGGAGAAGATATTAATATTGAAAAAACTGTCCGCAAAGAATTTGAACCTGAGAATCAAAAAAGCAGCAATTCTTTGCATAAAAACTGGTCACAAGATTTCATTGAAGATAGTTTGCATTTGACAGCTATTATTTTTAGATCGCTTGTTAAAGTACTTGGAATTATTTTTGGTTTATTGCTAATTATTATTGGGGTAGCCTTCATTATTGGTTTCTCTGTAACATTTTCAGGACATCCACATATTTTGGGAAACAATAGTATCCAAATCCACCATTTCCCTTATTTGGCTGAACAATTCTTTGGTACAGGAAATTTTGGTTACTTTATTATTCTATTTATTATAGCTTTTTTTGTTCCAATTTTGGCAATAATATATCTTGGTTTGAAATTGATTTTCAGGTTTAGGGCTAATGATCGTTTCTTTTGGATCGGTGCGTTAATTGCCTGGATAATCAGCATTGCTTTATCGATAATAATTATTATTTATGGTATTAGCAATTTAGCTGAAGAAAATACTAAAACGAACTCATTGCAAATAAATATAAAACATTATAAAACATTATATCTTCAGGCAAATAAAAACTTTACCGAATTATCGGAAAAGAATAGTTTAATACAGACTGGTGATGAAATTGAATATTTTCTTTCTGATGACAATCATTTATTTGGAAAACCTCGGTTGGATATTTTAAAAACCAGCGATATTGAAGCTTCAATTAATATTGAACGTAAATCAAAAGGCTCGAATAATGAAAATGCAATTGAAAATGCAAAACATATTTTATTCGACGTCATCCAGAAAGATTCAATTATAATTCTTGATCCGTATTTCGAAATTCCCAAAGTTGATAAATGGAGGGTACAGGAAGTGAAACTAAAGCTATATTTACCTAAAGGCTGTGTTATTCATATAGATAAAAATCTTGCAAGTATATTAAAGTGTGCCAAAAATACCGACGACTTGTCAGCATTCGAGATGGTAGACAAAACCTGGTCTATGACTAACAGTGGTTTGTCTTCATTAAAAAAATAAAAGAGTATATATTTCCAATCGATTGTAATTGAGAAATAAAATTTTATAAATTTGCACTGCTTTTTACGCAGGCACTGACCTATTGTGTAACGGTAGCACAGCAGATTTTGGTTCTGTCAGTCCAGGTTCGAATCCTGGTAGGTCAACAATAATAATTATTAAATCCTTATAAATATGATATTTATGATGATTTATTATTTTATACATACAGGATTACATACAGTTTTGGCAATTAAAACCAACTTACATTTTTTTAACAAATGAACTTATTTTAAATAAGTAAATATACTAAAGTCCAAGTCATTTAACTCAGGCTTTGCTCAGACATCCAAAACGATCTGCATTAAAAAAAGTTTTATTTTAATGGTATCTGCATTGATTGCTCAATAAACTGAGTATCTTTTTGCCCGACATCAAAACCAAAATTTCAGTCATCTATGTGGATGCCAGCTTAATCCCCCCTTTAAACGCCCTTGACTTAAGGAACAAGTCAAAGGTTGTCAATCCAAAAAGTGAATATAAGATTATTTAATAATCATTATTACCAAATAAACGTCCGATTTTTTAGTATTCTAAAAACAGGGGAGCTTAGACACATTTTTAAGGTCATTTAGAATGCCTTTGTTTTTTGGGAGAGGATTTTCTAATTGAGAAATTCAATTTAGGAAATTTCTTTTATGGTTGAAAAATTTAAATTTTATCTTGCTTATCAGTTCTATCAATAATTATTCTTAAAGTTTGGGCGAATGATATCTAAAAAGAATGTAATATTTATTTTTGGTCTTCAAATATGATTAATAAAATATAAATATGATTAATTGTTAATATGACTTTTTCCCAAATTGATTATTTAAACTCTAATATATCAACTTTAAAGAGTTCTTTTTTTGAAACTCATTTCAACTATTTATCGGATAAATGTAATTTCTTAAAGCTACATTCTCTTTCAAATATTCTACTTTATCGACTAAGACTTTTTAACCCCTACAGAATTTCAAAAAAAATCTTATTTCAAATTATCAAGACATATTCAATCTTTCACAGGATACTTAAATAAAATCTAAAGATTCAAATATTTTTTCAACACTGAATAGCATGAACAGGCTATTGGTAAAAACTGTAAAATTTAAATAAACATGGCCAGGCTATTGTATTTAAAAATATTAATATCTATATTGCATAGTTATTTATTGGTAAACCAGTGCATTAACTGTAGTTTATGTAACTGACCGGGCGAAGCTGTGTAAACTATAAACGGGAAAGAGGGCTTTATATTAGTATTGTTTATTTATATGTACCATAATGGTACATATAAGCACATAATTATTTTGGTTTAATTAAAGATATATTTTGTTGTTCCTATTGCGTGTAAAAACCCTATTGAGAAATATACGCAACTATTTTTCATTTTATTGCGCTGTATTTACTTTTTTGGACGATATACGCAACTCCATTTATTCATGAAAGCAAGTAAAATTAGCCATAAAGGCGAAACAAGGATTAAGGTTAATTTCCCTTTTAATGCCGAAATAGCCTCCAGGCTAAAACAAATCCAGGATGCCAGGTATAGTGCAACGCACAGGGCTTGGCACATCCCATATACTAAATATGCATTTGAACAATTAAAGAACCTGTTCCCTGATGTGGAGTATCCGCAAAAAGTTACCAGCCTGCAACATGAAAAGGGTGAAAGCTTTCCTTCACCAGTTGAACTATCCGCGAATGCAGCACAACGTTCAGTAAAAAATAAAACAGGGGTTTCCATTATTGTTTTTGGAAGGAAAATAGCAGTTAAATTGCCGAAAAATGAAATTGACACAAGGTTTTTGCTTGGACTTAGATATAGCCGGTGGGATGCCAGGCAATTTTGCTGGGTAGTGCCTAACTATCCGGGAAATTTAGATTTGATAAAAGATTATTTTAAAGACAGGGTTACCGAATTAGTTGTCCATGACGAATTTGAAACAAAAACAGGGGCTAATGTTGAAAGAAAGTTAGGCAAAAATGATTTGCTCATAATCAAAACCAAAACAGGCAGGCTAAGAATAATTTCAGTATTTAACAAAGAACTTGCAAAAGCAATAAAAAACATACCATACAACAATTGGGACGCACAAAACAAATGGTGGGGCATCCCCTTTGCCGATAAATTTTTAAATGAGATCAAAACTGTCGCCACTTCCCAAAACCTGGTCCTGATTTACGAAGAAGAAGAAAAAGATACAAATAAAAAATCCCGGGTATCAGCATTCGACATCCCTAATTATCGTCCATGCCCGGATGAATATATCCTAAAATTAAAAGAACTTCGATATAGCCAAAGGACTATTGCATCCTATAAAGGGATGTTCGAGGAATTTATTAATTATTACCATAGGTTTGATATTAATAGCATAGATGAATCAATGATCACGGCTTTTTTGAGATACCTGGTAATAGAGAGAAAAGTCTCTATTTCGTATCAAAACCAGGCCATTAATGCAGTTAAGTTCTATTATGAACGGGTATTGGGCGGTCAACGAAAAGTGTATTTGGTCGATAGGCCAAGACATGAAAAAAGGTTGCCTGTTGTTTTAAGTGAACAAGAAATCACTGCCTTAATAAAAGCTACTGACAACATAAAACACAAAGCTATTTTGATGTTGGCTTATTCGGCGGGTTTGCGGATAAGTGAACTTATTAATGTTAGGATAAATGATATTGATTCAAAAAGGATGCAAATACGTGTTGAACAAGCAAAAGGGAAAAAAGAACCGATATACCTTGCTCTCACAGAAACTATTGAATATGCTCAGGGGATATTTTAAGGCCTACAAACCAAAGGAATTTCTTTTTGAAGGTGCTACCGGGGGCAGGTATTCCCAAAGGAGCATCCAGGAAATCATGAAGCGCTCTGTAGCAAAAGCGGGGATAAAGAAATGGGTAAGCCTGCATACTTTACGCCATAGCTTTGCCACGCACTTATTAGAGAATGGCACCGATTTACGTTATATCCAAAGCCTGTTGGGACATGAAAGCAGTAAAACCACAGAAGTATACACGCACATTACAACAAAAGGTTTTGACCAGATAAAAAGTCCTTTGGACAAGCTCGATATTTTCTGACAAAATATTTTCAGCAAATAAATAAATGTTTTACCTTAGATTTTTAAAAATATTTGATTTAAAACCGAAAATTGGATGAAAAACACTGAAAAATACCTAAATACCTGTATATCTGTATTTAAATGTATTTTCAAGATTTCATCTAATGAAAAAATATACGCAACTCGTTGCGCTTTTTTGCCTTTTTCGGACGATATACGCAACTAGTTGCGTATATCGAGATGTTAGCGGCAAGCAAGGCACACATCGAGTTTTATAGCATATATAGTTTAAAAGAATGATTAAATCTTATAAAATGAAACATCTAATATTATATTTTGCAATAATTGTATATTGTTACGGGTGTACAACCTCTGGAGATAAGACTGCAATACAGATTGAAGATGAAAGTTTAAAAACAGGAAAACGAGAGAATAATTTAGGGCTAGGATATTTGATTGGCATGTCAAAAGAAGAAGTATATAAACACTCCAAGGAACTTGAAGCAAAACATACAGTGGTTATACAAGATGATAGTTCTATTTGGACACGATTTGAAACGAAAAACTTTATTCTTTCTAATTTGAGTCAATTTGATTATTATGACGGGAAACTTTTTAGAAGATTATCTCACGTTTTGCAAGAGCGAAACGAACCTAAAAATGATAGTATTTCTGACTTTAAGACTGAAGTTTTGGATGATGTTAAAAATGGCACCAGACCCAGGCTCAGTTGGATACGATGGCTGCCATTCGTGCTGCCGACCTGCCCGCTTTCCGGAACGTGAATCTTGCACTCACTCGCAAGCGGGGCGAGGCCCAATTCCTCCTCACCCCGACCGAGATGATCGATATTCCCGTCGGATACACCCACGAGCACAAGGACGGGCTTAAGACCATCGGTGGGGTGATCGATCGAAATACGCAGGATTCCGCGTTGCTGCCGTACAGAGTGAACTGGGATACCGATCAGGCATCCGCGGCAGTGAACGTCAAGCTCAACAAACTGTTCCTTTCATTCGCTTACTACGGCTCG
>CAVSGB010000376.1:0-13726 GCA_963726845.1 uncultured Bacteroidota bacterium
TTCGCTTTTTTTTATACCTCTAGCCTTTAGGAGTAGCTTTGCATCTGAAAAAAATAAAAAACAGATATGGTTTTATGTTTTGGCAGCAGTTATACTTTCAGTAAATTTTATCAGCGCTTTGTTTAAAATTATGCATTGGCCAGGCGCCGGGTTATTATTAATTATTTCATTGCCATTGCCATTTGTTGTTTTACTACCAGCATTTTTGTTCACTTATCGGGTTGAAAAGGAAATAAACTATAATAACTTTCTGGCCATTATGTTTTTCTTTGCCTATTTTGCTGCTATATCAGCACTGCTTGCTTTGAGTGTCCAGAAGGAGGTACTTACTAGTTTTGTAAAATCGGCAATTGGCTTTGAGCAAAAATCGGAAGTTCTTAAACAGCAGTGCCTTTCTCTTCATTCTGAAATTGTAAATGATTCAACAAAGTTGAAACAAGTGAGACCAATTGCTTCAAAAATAGAAGAACAAGCCAGGTTGCTTTGTGAGAAAATTGATTATTTGAAAAAAATTCTAATTATAAGAGGTTCGGGAAATCCCAGGGAGGTACTGAAGGATTCGAATTACACTGCACTTTGGAAGATAGACCATATGGAAAACAAAGTTTTAGTTGAAAACTACTATTTGGACGAATTAAAAAATGAATTGATTAAATATAAAAATTTAATTTATTCTGATCCAAAATTTCAAAATGACCTAAAAGCATATATAGATAAGGTAATGAACACGGAGGATAATTATGATGGGCCATGGTCAAATATTTTTCAAAAAGATAAGATATTAATTTCGGTCATCGACAAACTGGATATGTTACAATACCAGGTTAGGTTTGTGCAATATCAGACATTGCTTGCAAATGAGTAATTAAATAGGCCTCAAAGGTTTTAAAAACCTTTGAGGCCTATTTAAATTGAACTTATCGAAACGCATTTTCATGATATGCTATCAGTCGGCGATTTTTACTGGTTCAACCAGATTAAGAATTTCCTTTTCGTAGTGGTGGCCGATTGTACCGGGCATAGCGTGCCGGGTGCGTTCATGAGCGTATTGGGAATTTCTCTCTTAAACGACATTGTTGGCAGGCGCGGGCTCGATCCGCCAGCCGAAATTTTAAACGAACTTCGGAAGCGAATTAAAAAGTCCTTGCACCAGGATAATCCCGAAACCGTTAACCAGGACGGAATGGACATCGCCTTTTGTTGTATCGATATGGAAACACTTGAAATGCAATTTTCTGGTGCATACAATCCATTATATTTAGTAAGAAATGGCGAACTATTAGAATACAAAGCCAACCACATGCCCGTGGGCGTTCATCCGCACGACAGCGAAAATTTTACCAACCATATTTTGCATTTACAGAAAGGCGATGCTTTTTATATTTTCTCTGATGGATATACATCTCAGTTTGGCGGCCCGGAAGGAAAGAAATTTAATACAAAACCTTTCAAAGATTTGATACTTGGTTTTCAATCTCAACCTATGTTAACCCAAAAAATATTATTTGAAAAAGCTTTGGCAGACTGGCAGGGAAAATGCCAGCAGGTCGATGATATTTCGGTTGTTGGAGTAAGGGTTTGAAGCACAAACCTCAAAGGTTTTGAAAACCTTTGGGGTCTGATAATCAGGCTGGAATAGCACCAAAAGGAACATAATATTTCAGTATATGAAATAGGGTTATGATTGGATTCTAATTAACTTTGCAACTACATAATAACATCTGGCAAATCCAGGTGGTTGGGGAAATGTTATTTCAATTAAAATGAAAAAATATTTTTTCTATATATTGCTAATATTCAGTTCGGCCAGATTATTTGGTATTATTAATCCTGATGATACCGATCCCAATCAAAAATACATTAATAATTTAAACAATAAGCTAAAATATTTAGATTCTTCCAAATTTTTAAATGGATATATAGTTAAAGGAAAAGACACAACATTTTGTAAGATTTACAGAAAAAATAAAAAACCTGATGAAGATTCTTATTTGTTTATTATTGTCAAACTAATGAATAATAGTTTAAGTATTTATACTGCAAAAGATGTTGAATGCTATTCAATAAAAAACGAAATATATTTCAAGCATTTATCCTATAACGGAAATGCATTTTTTATTAAACAAATTAAAACAGGCAGGGTTAATTTATATGAACGGTCTGGAATTCCAAGCGATCCTCAATTTGCATATTTTTTTAAGTTCCAACAAGACGATTATTTATATTATATAACACCTTATGAACAAAATATTCAAAACAATGGTGAAAATGGTTCAGAGATAATTAATATGAATACGCAGCGTTTTAACGCAATAACAAAGAATTTAAATACAAAATTCATTCTTGCAAGTGAAGATTTATTTGGTGATTGCAATATTCTTGTTAACAGAATAAAAAGCGGTTTTTATTCTATGAAAGATATTGAAAAAATTGTTGATGATTATAATCACTGTAATAAATAAATTTATAACATTATATGTAACTATTAAGGTATCAGAATAGTATTTGTAATATCATGGAATCTAATATGTTAAAATATTTCACGCAAAGGTCGCTAAGTTTTACTGTAGAGTAGAACGGGAAAAGCAATAATTGGAAGTATTAATTTTAAAGTAAATAGAATTTGTATAGGATGTACTCCGGGCATTGAATTGAATATGATCGCGAATAGTAAGAATTTTGATGCTTTTAAAGCATGGTTCTATCAATTATAGAATGTTGATTCCGGATTGGCCGGAGTTTTAAAAGACTATTTACTAATGTATCCAGAATAGCATTGCGTTGAGAATGGGCCGAAATTCATTTTCTTCAAAATTTTTATTACGAAGGTACAATAATGAAATGTCATGATTACTAAAGCATTAAAAGTATTTCTGATTATATGGCTGGCATTTGTTGTCATTAATTCTGAGATTTGCGCTTCTTCACCCTGCTATGGCATACCCTGGATTCGGAATTATTCGAGGTCAGAATTTTCAGGGGGAATTCAAACATGGTCATTTTCAGAAAATGAAAATGGGCTGTTGTATTTCGCAAATAACCGTGGCATGCTTGAATACAATGGGACCACATGGAAATTATACCAATCTGTTAAGGCCGTTAACAGGGTTGTATACGCGGATGGCAACCGGATTTATGTTGGAGCTTTTAATGATTTTGGATATTATGAAGAGACTGAAAGAGGTACTTTACAATATCATTCTCTTACCCAATTAATAAGTGGTAAGATTGGAGATTTTGATGAAATATGGAAGATATATAAAACTAATTTCGGTATTGTTTTTCAATCATTTAAAGCAATATTTATTTATAGGAACGGGAAAATAGCTATTATTTATCCGCAAACGAGCTTTCACTTTTCATATTATGTAAATTGTATTTTATGGGTTTACGATGAAGAACAGGGGCTAATGCAATACAGGGAAGGTAAAGTAAGGAAAGTGCCTGGTGGCGATTACTTTATCGGAACACAAATATGGTCAATATTACCATTAAACGATGATGAAGTAATTATTGGTACCAATAATAATGGTATATTTCGTTATAACGGCCGCAAAGTAATTCCCTGGGGTTCAAAAATAAATGAACAACTGAAAAAGTACCAGCTCTATTCGGCAAAAAAGCTTAAAAACAATTATTTTGCTTTTGGTACAATTCAGAATGGTTTAATAGTTACCGATACAGCTGGTAACCTAATAATTGAAATGAACAAAGAGCGTGGGTTGCAGAATAATACAGTTTTAGGTATTGGCCAGGATTATAAAGGCAACATTTGGCTATGCCTCGACAATGGTATTTCAATGATTGAATTTGATTCGCCAATTTCTTACTTTCAAAAACATTTTGACATTGGAACCGGTTACGCGACGGCTAAATTCGGGGATAATATTTACCTGGGTACTAACCAGGGGCTTTTCTACATCAAAGAAAAAGAATTTATTGATCCTTCGAAAACAAAGTCTGATTTTAGATTGATTGAAGGGACAGAAGGTCAGGTGTGGAACCTCTCAGTGATTGATAATAAATTATTTTGCGGCCATAATAATGGGGTTTTTCAGGTGCAGGGCGATAAAGCTATAAAAATATCCGTTATACAAGGTGCATGGAATTTTCTAAAAATAAATAATACAGGGCTTATTCTTGTTGGGTCGTATACGGGTTTGTCCGTTTTGGAAAATCGTGATGGTTTATGGGGCTTAAGAAATAGAATTAATGGATTTACTGAATCGTCACGTTTTGTTCAATATGATCAAACGGGCAATATTTGGGTCAGTCAAACATATAAAGGTATTTTCAAAATTAAATCTGATAGTTCTTGGAGAAAAGTATTGGATGTACAGCTATTTACTTCAAAAAATGGCCTGCCTTCCGATCAGTCAAATTTATTATTTAAAATTCAGTCAGAAATATTAGTTGCAACTGAGAAAGGAATCTGTAAATTCAATTATAGAACACAGAAGTTTGAAAACGAACTAAAATATTCACATTATTTTGACAAAGGGATTCAGGTTGATTATCTATACCAGGATTCAGAGCAAAATATTTGGTTCTCTGCCAATAATCAAATAGGAGTATTGCGCCTGCAAGAAGATGGTTCATTTAATAAAATTACAATTCCATTCTTAAAACTTGCCAACATTAGCCTCCGGTCGTTTGAGAATATTCATGAATTGGATCAGAATAATGTTCTTATTGGTATTGAAGGGGGATATGCCAATTACATATCGAAATATAAAAAAGATTACTCTAAACTGTGTACAATCTATATCAGCGATCTCAGGTCAAGTGATACCATTGAAGGTATCTATCGGTATAATAGCAAGAAATCAAGTCAAACTTTAATACCAGCGTTTAAGTATAAAAAAAATAATATATCCATTTCTTATGCAGCAAACAATTATGAGTCTCCTGAAAATGGGTTTCAGTTCAAATTGGTTGGTTTTGACGAAAGTTGGTCTAAATGGTCATCCCAGAATTTTAAAGAATACACAAATCTGCCTAACGGACAATATACATTTATGCTTCGCGCCAACAACAATGACCTGACGGCTCCTTCTAAGCTATCTTTCAAATTCATTGTTTTAGCACCCTGGTATCGTTCAGTTTATGCCTGGATTATTTATTTTGTATTGTTCATCCTTTTTATATACCTGGGGAAAAGATATTTAAATTATAGAATTGAGAAATCACGCATTACTGAATACCTGAAGCAAAATGAAAAATATCTTATCCGTGAGCAGAAATTAAAAGAAGAGTGCCTAATAGCTGAAAAAGAAATGCAACGTCTTCGTAATGAGACTCTAAATATTGAAATGATCCATAAAGAAAAAGAGCTTGCTAATTCAACGATGCTTCTTATTCAGAAAAATAATATTTTTAAGAAAATACAAAGTGATTTACAAAATTTATTTTCAATTCTCGGAAATGATTTGGCAAAAAATAAAATAAACAGCCTGATAAACAGGATAGATAAGGAAATAGATAGTGAGAAGCAATGGAAAGTTTTTAACATACATATAGAGCAGGTTTATGAAGATTTGTTTAAAAAATTAATTGAAAAATATCCTGATATCACGCCCCGCGAATTAAGCTTATGTGCATTCCTTAGGATGAATTTATCGAGTAAAGAAATTGCAACACTAATGAATATAAGTGCCCGCGGTGTTGAAATAGGCCGTTATCGTTTACGAAAGAAACTCGGATTGGATCGGGATGCTAGCCTAACGGAATTTATAATTAAATTATAAAATATATTTTATTATAATATCTGATACTTGGCTTGATAATTCTTTCCGAAAAAATTCAGCCAGGACTTTAAAACATGGCTTAGAGTTTTGAATTTACAATATATCAAGAATAATTCTTATATAACTTAAGGCTGAAATACATTTCTATTCCAGACCACTTTCCTGGTAAAACTTCATATAGAAGAAAGAACTAATTGTGAAATATTTCTGACATTAAGTTTTATCACAAAATTTATATACATAAAAAATAGCTATTTACATATTATTTGATGTAAAAATGATGTAATGCGAGACATTGTGTTGATGTAAAATAGATGCAAGTCAGAATTATTAATTACTGAAAAGTCAACCTAAATTTGACTTACAATTCAAATAATTAATTCTGGCGACATTAGTAGAATATTTCTTCAATGTGCTAAGATTAACCATAAACAAATTAAAAAATATGAAAAAAAAATTACTAATTTTATTTCTTAGCATATTGCTATCAGTGGTTTGCTATGGACAGCCAAATGTAGCTGCACCAACACCGACGTTAAATGTATCTCAGGTAATATCGATATTCGGCGATGCATATACCAACCTGGCCGGAACAAATTTCAATCCGGACTGGGGACAAGCGACAGTAGAATCCGAAGTTACTATTGCCGGAAAGAAGACCTTAGAATATGCCTCTCTCAATTATCAGGGAACCAGTCTTGGCACAACTCTGGATCTTTCTTCAATGGGTTATCTGCATTTGGATTACTGGTCATCCAATTTATCAGCACTTACCTTTAATCTGGTAAGTTACGTATCCATTAATTCTGCAAGTTATACATTAACTGTTCCTACAACAGGGTGGACAAGCGTAGATATTCCATTGTCAGCATTTTTGGCGACAAATTTTGATATAACTAAAGTATATCAATTTATGTTTAATAATGGAAGTGGCGGCACCGTTTATCTTGAAAATATTTATTTTTGGGCTAACGTCGTTGCACCGAACAATGATGCAACCTTAAGTAACCTGAAAGTTGGTGGCACAACAATTACTGGATTTTTGCCCTTAATTCCAACGTATTACGATACATTGGCTGCAGGCACAACTATAGCACCCGCGATAACAGCGACATGCACTGAAACAGGAGCAAAAGCTGTGATTACTAACCCTACCAGCTTGCCGGGTACAGCTACTGTCGTTGTTACTGCTCCGGATGGTACAACAACAAAAACCTACTCTGTAGTATTTACTTTAGTGGCATCAGCCCCAACAGTTGCTGCATCGACACCTACAGTTGCTGCATCTAATGTAATATCAATATTCAGCGACACATATACCAACATGACCGGAACAAATTTAAATCCGAACTGGGGACAAGTAACAGTTGAATCCACAATTACTATTGCCGGAGTTAACACTTTAGAATTTACCAACCTGAATTACCAGGGAATCAATCTTGGAAGCACAGGTGGCAGTGCTCAGGATCTTTCATCGATCAGCTACCTACACGTTGATTTCTGGACGTCTAATGCTTCTGCGCCTTTACAGGTACAACTTGTTAGTAAGTCTAAAGGGGCTTCAGTGCAGTATAGTTGTGCCATAACACAAAATACCTGGATAAGCGTTGATATCCCACTAAGTTATTATACTACGATACCGTTAACTGATATCTATCAATTAGAATTTTCAGGATTAAATAGTAATCCTGATGGCACTTTTTATCTTGAAAATATTTATTTCTGGACCAATGCCAATGATATAAAACAATTGAATGTATTATCTAATAACGACTTGTCAGTATATCCTAACCCTGCCGAAAACAATCTGTATTTTGCATCAAAGACAACTTTAAGCAAAGTTGCTATTTTCAACTTAGATGGTAAACAGGTAAAAGAATATGACAATGTTTTGAAGAGCATAGATGTGAGCGACCTTAAAACAGGTGATTATATTATGCGGTTAACTGATACTAATGGCAAAACTGTCACTTCTAAATTTATTAAGAAGTAATCAGCATACTAGCATTAATAGCTATACTATCTCAATCTATTCATTCCTTCAGTCAGGTTAAGAAAGGAATGAATAGATTTTTTGAAAATAATTTAAAATTGACAAGTTCAGAAATACCTGCGTTGAACCTGAGTTCAATGTAAAGAAATTTCAAAGCTTAACGCTATGAACAACAAAGCTATTTATTTAGGAAATACAGAGATAATTATCAACAAGAACCTCATTGAAGGTCAATTTGTGGAAATTGAAAACGAAAAGTTCTACAAAATCAGCAATAGCAATCAGATGCCTGATTTCTTTATGACCATTGTAAGTAATTCAGATCATTGGATGTTTATTTCGAGTAACGGTTCGCTTTCTGCCGGAAGGAAAGATCGCAATAATGCTTTGTTCCCCTATTATACCGTTGATAAAATACATGACAGTAAAGGTATTACCGGAAGTAAAACGTATCTGCTTGTAGGAAAAGATGAAAAAACATATTTATGGGAACCGTTTTCCGCCGAGTCAGAGAAAATATACGCAATTGAACGAAATATCTATAAAAGCATTTACGGGAATAAAATCATTTTCGAAGAAATTAATATTGATCTGCATGTCGGGTTTCGTTACGGATGGTACAACAGCGAAAAATTCGGGTTCGTAAAGAAGTCAGTTATTACTAATTACAATAACGGATCAGTTACGATTGATATACTCGATGGGATTAAGAACATTCTGCCAAATGGGGTGGGTTTCGATTTTCAGAATACTTTAAGTAATTTGCTTGATGCCTATAAAAAGTGTGAATTGCTCGAAGAAACTAAGCTGGGTTTATATATGCTGAGTTCAATTCCGGTGGATCGCGCCGAACCAAGTGAATCGCTTAAAACAACAACCGTTTGGTCTCACGGGCTAAATCATAATACAAAGGTACTTATTTCCAATAACCAGGTTGAGAACTTCATAAGAGGACAGGCGGTTGAAACCGAAACAGATATCAGGGCAACCCGAGGCGCATACTTTGTGAATACAAGCTTTGAGCTTGAAAAAGTTACTACAAAAGAATGGATGATCGTGGCTGAAATTAACCAGGAAAGTGGCGATGTGGCCAACCTAAATAATGCCATAAAAACCAGGGAAAATATAAAACAACTGGTTTATGCAGATATTGAAAAAGGAACTTCGGACCTGAAGAAAATTGTCTCAAAAGCCGATGGAATGCAAATGGGCAATGAAGAGTTAAGTTATGCCCGTCATTTTTCCAATACGCTCTTCAATATAATGAGAGGTGGGATTTTCATAAATAATTACATGATCGATTCAGCCGACTTCAGGCATTTTGTCGGGCAAATTAATACAACAATAAGCGACAAATTCAAATTATGGCTGGATCAGCTTCCTGAAAAAATCCACTATAAGGAATTAATCTCGCTGGCAGAAAATTCTTCAAACCCTGATCTGACAAGGATCTGTTATGAATACCTGCCTCTCACGTTTAGTCGAAGGCATGGCGATCCAAGTCGCCCGTGGAACCAGTTTTCAATTGAAACAAAAAACCCGGATGGCTCAATAAAATTGAATTACGAAGGTAACTGGCGTGACATTTTTCAAAATTGGGAAGCCCTCAGCCTTTCATTTCCCGAGTTTATTGAAGGCATGATCAGCAAATTCGTGAATGCCACCACAGCCGATGGCTATAATCCTTACCGCATAACCCGCGAAGGAATTGATTGGGAGTGTCCTGATCCTCATGATCCCTGGGCTTACATTGGCTACTGGGGCGATCACCAGATTATTTACCTGCTTAAATTTCTCGAGTTATCCGATGAATTTCATCCGGGCGCCCTGGATGCCTTAATGAACAATGAAATTTTTGTTTATGCCAATGTGCCTTATCGTATTAAACCTTACACCGAAATTGTAAAAAATCCGAAGGATACCATTGTCTTTGATTTTGAATTAAATGATAAAATAAAGGAACTCACACTTAAAATTGGTGCTGACGGAGCTTTACTGAGAGGCAAGGATAATGAAATCTACAGGGTTAACCTGACTGAAAAAATTCTGGTTACCTTATTGGCCAGGCTTAGTAACTTTATACCCGAAGCCGGAATCTGGCTTAATACCCAACGCCCTGAATGGAACGACGCCAACAATGCCCTGGTTGGGAACGGGGTTTCGATGGTAACACTTTATTATTTAAGACGTTTCCTGAAATTCTGGGCCAAACTGTTCAGCGAATCCAATAACAAAGAAATTATTGTTTCAGAAGAGGTCGAAGTATTATTCAAAAAAATATTTGCACTTTTTGCCGAAAATACTGTATTACTTAAAACCGGATTTTCAAATAACGACAGGCACTATTTTACAGATAGCCTTGGAAAGGCAGGAAGTGATTATAGACATTCGATCTACGAAAAATCTTTTTCAGGCAGGAAAAAGGTTGTACAGGTTAAAGTATTGTCTGAATTTATGCAACTCGCTTTGCAATACATGGATCAAAGCATTAAAGTAAACAAGCGCGAAGTTGGACTTTATCATGCTTACAACCTGATTTCGTTTTCCGATAAAAGTGTTTCTATCCGTCATTTGTACGAAATGCTTGAAGGCCAGGTCGCCGTTTTAAGTTCAGGCTATTTATCTGTTCATGAAAGCCTTGATGTGCTTATTTCGCTGAAATGGAGTAATTTGTTTCGTCGCGATCAATATAGTTACCTTCTTTATCCCGACAGGCAATTGCCCCTTTTCATTCAGAAAAATAATATCCCCGGCAGCAAAGTTGAATCATCCTTACTGCTATGCCAATTAATAGCGGACAAGGATTCATCTATAATAAGTGTTGACGATCTTGGGAACTTCCACTTCAATGGAACATTTCGTAATGCTGCCGTTTTGGATAATGCATTAAATCATTTGGATCCAAAGGGATATGGTTCGCTGCTTGACTCTGAAAGGGAACCGATCCTTGCTATTTATGAAGAACTTTTCGATCACCAGTCGTTTACAGGACGTTCGGGAACGTTTTACGGTTACGAAGGGTTGGGAAGTATTTACTGGCACATGGTTTCCAAATTATTGCTTGCCGTCCAGGAATGTTATTTCAAAGGTGTTTATGAAGGAGCTGATCCTGTTGTTGTTGGTAAAATAAAAGATCTCTATTTCGAAATTAAGGCAGGAATAGGTTTAAATAAATCTCCCCGGTTATACGGCGCATTTCCAATTGATGCCTATTCACATACGCCGGGAAATGCAGGAGCTCAGCAGCCAGGCATGACCGGACAGGTAAAAGAAGACTTCATTTCACGCATGAGGGAAATAGGAATTCATATTCAGGATGGGGAAATAGTATTCCAATCAAGTTTGCTTAATCCTGATGAATTACTGGATCAGGACAGAACATTCGAATACTTTGATCTGAACGGAGAACAACAACAAATAATCCTAAATCGAGGACAATTGGGATTTACTTTCTGCCAGGTTCCGGTTATTTATAGTGTATCTAACGAAGATAAAATTTCTGTTACATTCATTGATGGAAAAAAAATTCTAATAATAGGCCATACCATCGGAAAAGAAATAAGCTCCAAAATATTTCAACGTACAGGTGAACTAATCCGGATTGAAGTTTCAATCAAGAATTTAGTCAGGTAATTTTTTTAATACAATTATGAATTTATTTAAAACATTAGGTCTTACTGCCGGAAAAGCAATCTGTTATTCAGGATACAGGGATGGACAAAGTCCTGAATCCGGAATATACCCTACTTATGAGCAAATTAAGCAAGACCTAATGATCCTTCAAAACCGGGCATCATACCTTCGTTTGTATGATTGTAGTTTACATGCCGAAAGGGTTTTAAAGGTAATCGAAAAAGAGAAACTCAATTTTAAAGTTATGCTTGGGGCTTATATTGGTGCAGAGCTTAACAATTTTGGTTGTCCCCGGGGTACTATATTCAGCGAAAAAGAACTGAAAAATAACAAGAAAAAAAACATGAACGAAATCAGGAAACTGATTAACCTTGCGAATCAATATCCTGATATTACATTCTCGCTTTCAGCCGGAAATGAAGCTACTGTTGACTGGACGGATCATTGTGTTTCGGTTCAAAAAGTGATAGGCTATGTGAGGATGATAAAAAATGAAACAAAACAGCCCGTTACCTTTTGCGAAAATTATGTTCCCTGGTACGATAAGCTGAAACTCCTTGCCGATGAAGTCGATTTTATTTCAATTCACTCATATCCGGTTTGGGAGTACAAACACATTCACGATGCTATGGAATACACCAAACAGAACTACCAGGACATTGCTGGCAGGTATCCTCATAAGCCGGTAATAATTACCGAGGCTGGCTGGGCAACCAACTCAAACGGACGAGGCATTAATCCTGAACTTGCGAGCCATGAATTTCAGGCCATGTATTATAACGACCTGGTTGAGTGGAGCGAAAAAGAAGGTATTATGACTTTTATTTTCGAAGCATTCGATGAACCCTGGAAGGGCTCACCCGAAGCCCTTGAACCCGAAAAACACTGGGGTTTATTTACCGTGGACCGTATGCCTAAAAAGGTTTTTCAGTAATTCAAGTCCCAATAAAATGTCAAGTTAGAATTACTCAAATGATTTCAAAATTAATTTTAATACTAATAACTAAAAACCAACTCTATGGGACATTTTAAAACAAAGCCGGAAGATATTGTGCCAATTGGACAAAAGTTAGCCTTTGGTGCAGGCAGTTTAGCAAATCAATTATTCCCTGCTGCTGTCGGGGCATATATGGGAGCAGTAGTAATTATTTTTGGAATGCAGCCTTATTTGGCCGGTATCTTATCCGCTATACCCCGCTTTCTGGATGCTATCTTGGATCCTATTATGGGGTACATTTCTGATAATACCCGTTCGCGGTGGGGTCGCAGGAAACCATATATTTTCATAGGTTCTATTGTTACCAGTATATTATTTATTTTTATGTGGCAGATTTTTATTGAAAATTCCCACACTTTCCATTTTTATTACATACTTATTATTTCATTATTCTTTTACGTTGGATTAACTGTTTTTGCTGCGCCACTAATTGGTTTTGGATATGAATTGTCCCCCGATTATAATGAACGTACCCGTTTAATGGCAGTTTCCCAATTTTTAGGTCAATTTGCCTGGATGATTTCGCCGTGGTTTTTATATATTATTTATAATTTCTATGGTAAAGATCCCCATCTGGCGGCTGCAGGTTCCAGGCATCTCGCTTTTTACATCGGTTTTTTATGCTTGATACTTGGCGTTTTACCGGCTTTAGTGTGTAAAGAAATCGACCAAACAAACATTACCGGCCGATCGAAATTGTCGCTAAAGAATCTAACTGAAAATATGAAACATTTCTTTAAAGGATTTAAAGAAACTCTTAAAAACGGGATTTTTACGTCTTTGCGGAGCAACATTTTGTGTGTTTAATGGTTTTCAATTAGTTGCATCGTTCAGTGTTTTTATCATTATGTATTATGTTTTTCCGGGACAGAAAGTTCAAGATATTTCAACGTTGTGGATTGGTTTGTTTGGAACCGTTAGTTCATTTGCAACAGCATTTTTAGTAATTCCTATTATTACTTCTATGTCCGTTAGATTGGGCAAAAGAAATGCCTTCATTATTTCCACATTAATTTCAATAGCAGGTTATATTTTGAAATGGTGGGCGTTTCGATATTCGATAGAAACGCACTGGTTAATGTTTGTGCCGCTTCCTTTAATTTCGTTTGGGATTGGTGGTTTATTCACCTTGATGATGTCGATGACCGCCGATGTCTGTGACTACGATGAATTGATAAACGGGATGCCTCGTAAAGAAGCAACTTTTGGAGCAATTTACTGGTGGATGGTAAAACTTGGAACTTCTCTTGCCGTTTTATTTGGAGGGATTGTTCTAAGTGGGGTAGGATTTGACCCTGCCCTTCCTGCCCAAAATATGGATACACTTACAAAGCTCCGTCTTGCAGATATTATTAT